>CAIXMD010000312.1 GCA_903920415.1 uncultured Desulfomonile sp. | reverse complement strand
CGGTTGAAAGAGCCGTCCTAATAGGAATCCGGCCTGTAATGAATGAAGCTCGGCCTGCGGTGCAACTTGCCTGACCATAATAGTTTGTGAAGCGCATGCCTTCTGAGGCGATGCTGTCCAGGTTCGGCGTTGGGCAACCGCGATTCTCACCACCTCCATAGCATCCCAAATCACCCCAGCCTACGTCGTCGGTCATGATCATGATGAAGTTCGGCTTCTTTTTTTGGGCAGACACGGGATCGGAAGAATAGACGACCAAGGCTAACGTCATGGCCGAGGTAAATGCTATAAAACCCATCACACTGTTTGGCCACCGCATTTCGACTACTCCTTTCCTCAACTTCGTATCAATGAGTTACACCTCATAGCCTTATCATGCTTTCAATTCTTGTAGCCAGGAAAATAGTTAGAGACCTTGTTGGTGACCGCTTGTCCGGCTTCAAACGTCTCAAGGTGAAATTCAGGATTTCACGAAAGGTATCGTTGCTTTCTCCCGGCACCCCTATCCAGGATACACCACATTATTGTAAATTGCGTTTTATTGAAAGCATCTGCCCCTCTAAAGAGTTCATCCTGGGTGTTCCTCCAGTATTTTTTTTTACATTCTAAGACTTGATAACTATAATGCGGCTATCAGGGGGGTGAACCGATTCTGCAGAGAAAAGAAATCATATTGGAGCATAAGGACATATCATTTGAGGAACGGAGATCCGCTCTCGCGATAACTGGAGTCTTTTTCGTAGTTAAACCGGCAATTCATTATTCTGTTGGGAAAAAAGGAGCAGACTGAAGATGATGGCACGGACGGATTTCAATGGTTTTCCTAGAGAATGTGTGAAATTCTACACGGAATTGAAAAAAAACAACACCAAGTCATGGTTTGACGAACATAAGGGGGACTTCGAGCAGTATGTGATCGCGCCTGCGTGTGATTATGTGAGTGAGATGGGTAGGGCGCTTAAGAAGATATCCCCTGGTATCGTCGCTGACCCCCGAGTTAACAAGTCGATCTTCCGTCCTTATAGGGACATTCGCTTCAGCAAGGACAAGACGCCATACAAGACCCATCTGGGGATCTTCTTCTGGGAGGGCGAATTATCCAAAATGGATTGTTCCGGCTACTACTTTCACCTGGAACCGCCCATCCTAATGCTTGGGGTAGGCAATCATTGTTTCTCCAAGCAACTTCTGGAGCTGTATCGTGAGTCGGTTGTGGATCCCAAATATGGCAAGGCTCTGGCCAAGGCATTGAAGGACGTTCAGGCCAGGGGTGATTACCGGATAGGTGAGAAGCAATACAAGAAGGTTCCTCGCGGGTACGACAAAGACCACCAGAACGCAAACCTGCTGCTCCTCGGTGGATTGACCACTGCCTTCGAGACCCATATCCCGGATGAGTTACATTCTAAAGATATCGTTGATTACACTTTGGAAAAATTCAAAGACATGTCCCCAATACATACGTGGCTTCTGGAAATGACCCGAAGGCTGAAAAAGTAGTGGAAATGTTCGATGAAGCCGAAACCTGACCGGGAGGTCACCTGACAATGATGACCGGTATATCAAGCTCATGGCGGACAGGCGAGATAGTGCTCCCGAAGAGTATGTCACTGATGCCTCTGTGACCGTGACCAGCCATGAGAAGTATGTCGACCCGCTCTTTCTGTACCATACGAATCAGCTCTCTTGTGACGGATCCGAATCCTAGGAAAGTCTCGACCTCTAAGCCCTTGTGACCCAACGCCACCGCGAGTTGATTCAAGTACTGCTCATCTTCACGAGCCTCGGCATCATAAGCATCCGGACCGAACATTACCCCGCCCGCACCCTCCACTACATGGAAAAGACAGAGTGTCGCATCGTGCTGCCTCGCTAGCGGCAACGCATGACTCAGGACCTTCTTGTCGTCATCCGTGAACGCTATAGCCACCCCAACCTTTTTGTAGTGAAGAACGTCGATGTCCAAATTATCCTCCTCAGCTCGGATGAAGTGACTCAGTTTCTTCCACGCGGGAATGGTCTCTTTGGGTGGAATGTGAATAAAAGGCTTAAGAATGACGTAAATGAGAAGAACGCCGATAGCTGTTACTAACGGGATAACTATTCCGAAAATCAGGATCGGTTCTGAGGAGGTCCTTATCCACTCGGCAATTTGTTCAGTCACGAGCTTTATGTTAAGTGCCGTGATTATTCCAGCTACAATCCATGATAAAGTCTTCACCCAATAGTTATTGGCAAATTCAGCCATTGTCCCTTTGTCGCTCGTAAAGTGAACAAGGGGAATGACCGCGAACGGCAACTGCAGGCTCAGGATCACTTGACTTAATATAAGCAATTTATAAGTTCCACTGTCTCCAGCATAAACAATAGTAAGAACCGCAGGAACCACTGCCAACATCCTAGTCAACAGCCGTCTCAAAAATGGACGAATCTTGAAGTGGAGGAATCCCTCCATGACAATCTGTCCTGCAAGAGTACCCGTGATCGTGGATGCTTGACCCGCACACAACAACGCGAGCGCAAATGCAATTCCTGCGAGTGCTGTCCCGAGAAGTGGTGAGAGCAATTCATGAGCCTGCTGAAGCTCTGTGACAGCGATTCCTCGCTTAAAGAACACTGCGGCAGAGACTATCAGAATCGCAGAGTTGACAAAGAATGCCGCATTGAGAGCCACCGCAGAATCGATCATGTTGAATTTGCAGGCTTGGCGTTTCCCCCTATCCGACGAATCGTATGCACGTGTTTGGACCAGAGCTGAATGGAGGTACAAGTTGTGGGGCATTACAGTTGCTCCAATGATACCAATGGCTATGTACAACGCTCCGTCCGGCAAAGATGGCTTAAATCCTTGGACCACCTGCGCCCACTCAGGTGCTGATATGAATACTTCAAAAATAAAGCAGAAACCGATAACGGTGATAAGGGACAGAATAAAACACTCAAATTTGCGAATACCAAAATTCTGAATAGCGAGAAACAAAATCGTGTCAAAGGCCGTAACTATTACTCCCCATAAGAGAGGCAAACCAAAAAGGAGATTCAATCCTATAGCGGTACCCAACACTTCTGCCAGGTCGCATGCTGCAATAGCAATTTCCGCAAGAACCCAGAGCACATAAGTGATGGGTCGCGGGTAATTGTCACGGCAAGCCTGGGCGAGATCGCGTCCGGCTACAATCCCTAGCCTGGCAGAGAGGGTCTGCAGGAGGAAGGCCATAAAGTTGGACATCAACAATACCCACATAAGGCTGTAACCGAAACGAGCACCCCCCTCCAGATCCGTAGCCCAGTTACCGGGGTCCATGTATCCTACACTGATGAGGTATGCAGGTCCGAAGAAAGCAAACATGCGTTTCAGGATGCTTGAACCCGCAGGAATGGATACCGTTCGGTGTACTTCGGACAATGATACGTTGACTTTTGCCATTGTTGCCCTCTCGAGACTAGTTAGAAAAATAGCATGGCCATGTTGTCAATGTTCCAGACAATCGTACGCCCAAGAACCTTGAAAAGTGCGGCGAACTATCAGATAATATTGTGTTGGAAATTCTCAAATCTCTAACATTCTAGTTTTTTTCAGGATTGTGCCGACGGCAAGTCCCTATTTATTGTATTATCAAGGAGTTGCATAAATGAAGATCGTAGCAATCTTAGGAAGTCCAAGGTCCAAGAGCAACAGCACGGCCTTAGCCCGTAAGATAGTGGAACGGGCCGGAACCCTGGGAGCAGAAACTCAAGAGTTTGCTCTTAACAAACTTCAGTTCAAAGGTTGCCAAGCTTGCGAAACCTGTAAGACCAAGCTTGACCACTGTGTCCTAAGGGACGACTTGACTCCAATATTGGAGGCTGTCAAAGAGGCAGACGCTATAATCATGGCATCCCCCAATTATTTCGGCGAGGTCTCAGGCCAGTTCAAGTCGTTTTTTGACAGAACTTATTCGTTACTGAACCCTGACTTCAGTAGTCGTCTCAAGCCAGGCAAGTCTTCAGTCTTCATTTTTGCCCAGGGTCAGCCTAACTTGAATTTGTACGCGGACGTCCATCCTCGTTACGAAATTTGGCTCAATCGGTACGGGTTTGCCCATAACTATCTTCTCCGGATGAATGGTCCCAGGCCAGCCGACTCTGTTGCACAAAGACCGGATTTAATCACACAGGCTGAAGAAATAGCCAATAACCTCATGTCGCCTTCCATAGAACCGAGGGCCGACAAGTTTTAGTGTGTTGGTCTGCGCCAACCAAGAGCATAGCCTCAAAGGCCATGGACCAAGCCGACACTCTCCTGTCATGCGGTGAATTCCCGCAGGCAATGAGCCATCAGATCGACATGGGAGTTGATGCCACGGGCCTGTCTGATACCGGCTTCCATGTCTATACCGAAATAACGGCTTGCAGCTCATCGCGGATATCCCTGAGCTTCTCGAGGTCCTCCTCGGAAATCTTTTTCTTTTTTTCAGCAAGTTGCTCTTTCAACCGTGCGATCTCGGCTTCAAGGTCGGCGGTCAGGGCAAGGAAATTTTGTTGTAGATCCTTGGGAACAGTCTCTGGGAGTATCTCGGGGATACCTTCGCGGTGATCAAGACTTAATACCTCGCGCCAATGCGGCACGTAGACATCAAGGCCGAACCGTTTTCTGATTGCATCCGCCAGAGCCTCGCTTGAAATAGGTTCACCGTGAGTGAGGAAGACTCGGGGCCTCGACTTTATTGTAAAATGACCAACCCATTCAAGGAGGTCCGCCTGATCGGCGTGAGCAGAGAATCCCCCGATGGTGAATACCTTTGCCCTGACCGCGACCTTCTCCCCGAAAATCGTGACCGTTTTCGCACCATCGACGATCTGTCGTCCAGTCGTCCCCTCAGCCTGGAAACCCACAATGATAATGCTTGCACCGGGACGCCACAGGTTGTGTTTCAGGTGATGCTTGATCCGTCCCGCAGTGCACATGCCGTTAGCAGAGATAATAATCGCAGAACCCTGTACCTCGTTGATCTTCATGGATTCCATTGTAGTAGGCGTGAGACTGAGGTTCGGCATACTGAATGGATCAAAGCCCTGTTCAACTATCGCCCGTGTAGCATCGTCGTAATACTTCTTATTCTTTCTAAAGATCTCCGTTGCCTTAATCGCAAGGGGGCTGTCAAGGTAGATGGGAATATTGGGAATTTTCCCTGCTCGCGAAAATTCGCCGAGAAGATAAAGCACTTCCTGGGTTCTCTCGAGGGCGAACGCTGGGATAATGACCTTTTCGTTGTTAGAAACGGCATACTTAATCGCTTCCACCAGTTCCGCCTTGCTCTCCTCGAACTTTCGGTGCAGGCGGTTACCGTAAGTTGATTCGATAAAAAGATAATCCGCCTCTACGATTTCGAAGGGATCGTTCACGATGAGTTGGTCCTGTTTTCCCAGGTCGCCGGAAAAGACTATTTTTGTTTCATTCCCTTCGTCCTCAACCCACAACTCCACAGTGGATGATCCTAAGATATGCCCTGCGTTCCGTAGTCGAGCCCTAAAGCCAGGCTCAAGATCAATAATCCGATCAAGCTCCATTGGGACTAAATACTTTAGACTCTCCTCAGCGTCTTTCGTCGTGTACAGTGGTTTTAAGTCTTGCCTGGCTCGCCGCCGGTTTTTCCTCGTCCTCCACTCTGCGTCCATCTCCTGTACATGGGCGGCATCGAGAAGCATTACTTCACACAGTTCGGCCGTCGGCGGCGAGGTGATGATTCTTCCGTGAAATCCATCCTTAACTATTTTAGGAATGCGTCCGCTGTGGTCTATATGAGCATGCGTCAGGATGAGGTTCTTGACCTCTTTCGGATCGTACCCCCACTCCTCCCAATTACGACGTTCCATATCTTT
>CAIXMD010000311.1 GCA_903920415.1 uncultured Desulfomonile sp. | reverse complement strand
CCGACCCTTGTGATTCTCGGGTCACGCTTCATCTTGAAGATCACGCCGCCGGATTCGTTGTTTTCCAGGAGATTATCCTTCATCTTGTCGGCTCCAACTACCATGGAGCGAAATTTGTACATTCTAAAAACCCGCCCCCACTTTCCGACTCTATCCTGGCCATAAAAGATGGGGCCTCTGTCTTCCAGCTTTATCAATAGAGCTGTGGCGCCAAATACAGGCGCCAATATGACGAGCCCTACCCCGGAACCTGCAATGTCCATGACTCGCTTAACTGCCCTGGAAAATTCCACTACGCCGGTCCACAAACTCTTTTTTACAACAAAATATGTCCACTGCCTCCAACCGGAAACACGAAGCCCTCCTCTAGCATACTTCCTGTAAAGCTGATCCAGAACATCCTTGTCTATATCAAATTTTTTATCATCCATAGTCGTACACGCCAGATCTACTATTATCTGGCCCTCCGCAGGAGTATTTAGGTGCAATTCCTAGCTATTTCACTTCGACCAATAAAAGGCAGATGTCATCGTCAAAAGATGATCCCCCGCTGAAATGTTCCAATTCATTCATGATTGAGGCCATAAAGTCGTCTGGTGCCAAGTCAATCGAATTCAAGACTACATCTTTCAAACGATTCTCGCCGAAATATTCATCCGAAGTACTGTCTTTACGTGTTTCGGTTACCCCGTCAGTGTACATTATCAGTCGAGCCTTAGACATCAATTAGGACTTTTGGTAGATTCATTATCACTTATTACGCTAGATACTTGATTAGTCAGCTTTCATGTCTTGAATGCCAATTGTCATCTGAACGAAACCCCGTGTTCTAGGCAAGTTTTTGCAACGGAAGCCGTTAGGTGAGCAACTGTTTCGCGACTAAATAATGAGGTGATCCAGTTCTTATTGCTCAATATTCGAGTACTTTATCATTCTACTCTACATAGTTCGGGTCACAGACGTCAAGACTACCATTGGCGCCTCGATGCAATAAAAAGAATCAATAAGTTTATCGACTCAGTCTTGATCATTTTCTGAAAAAATAGGTTTAGCTCCCCAAATATCCCTACAGTATTCCGCTATCGATCTATCAGAAGAGAACTTGCCCATTCGTGCAGTGTTCAAGATCGACGACCGAGTCCAGCGAGTTTTGTCCATAAATGCTGCCGCCACCATATCCTGGCAGTCGACGTACGCTTGGTAGTCAGCGAGAACCATGTATTCATCGTGGTATATCAGTGAATCAAGAAGTGGTCTGAAAAGTCCTCTATCTCCGTTGGAAAATTGCCCTGACGCGATCATTTCGATGACACTTCGCAACTCTTCGTTGCCATCATAATATTCTCTTGGGTTATAGTCATTTGCCTTCATATCGTATACTTGATCCGTGGTCAAACCGAAGAGGAAGAAATTTTCGGGCCCTACCTCTTCTCTAATTTCTATATTGGCGCCGTCCAGGGTCCCGATAGTCAGTGCGCCGTTCATGGCAAATTTCATGTTACCAGTACCAGAGGCTTCCTTCCCTGCGGTGGATATTTGTTCCGACAGGTCCGCTGCAGGATAAATCTTCTGTCCGTTTTTGACACTGAAATTTGGGGCGAATACAACTTTGAGCCGATCAGCGACGTCTTGATCATTGTTCACGACAGTGGCCACGGCGTTGATCAACTTGATAATCAGTTTCGCCATGAAGTACGAGGGGGCCGCTTTTCCGCCGAAAATAAAGGTTCGAGGCACTATTTCGGCTTTCGGATTACGCTTGATCCTGTTGTACATAGTGATGATATTCAGCACGTTTAGATGCTGTCGCTTATACTCGTGAAGACGCTTTACCTGGACGTCAAAAAGGAATTCCGGGTTAACCACAATCCCCATTTGTCTCTGGATATACGAGGCCATCCTCTGTTTGTTATTAAGTTTGACTGTCCGCCACTCAGTATGGAAGTCCAGGTCATCCGCGAACACCTCCAGTTTAGGTAGATAGTCTACGGTCTCTCGAACCCATTCATCGCCTATCCGGCTCGTTATCAAAGAAGCAAGACTGGGGTTGCACAGGGCCATCCAACGCCTTGGAGTCACCCCATTGGTGATATTATGGAACTTCTCCGGCCACAATTCGTAAAAGTCACGCAAAGTGTCACTCTTAAGCAACTCCGTGTGGAGGGCAGACACGCCGTTAACGGCGTGTGCTCCCACACTGGCCACATGAGCCATTCGGACGTATTTTTCGCCGCTCTCATCAATCAGGGATAATCGCTCCAGTCTCCAATCGTCCCCGGGAAATTTTGTCCTGACTTCTTTCAGGAAGCGATGATTGATCTCATAAATTATTTCAAGATGCCGAGGTAAAAGACTTTGAAAAAGAGGCAAGGACCATTTTTCCAATGCTTCGGGCAACAATGTATGGTTCGTGTAGGCAAAGGACTGTTGAGTAATTTCCCATGCTCTATCCCAATCCATACGGCTCTCGTCAACCAATATCCTCATCAGTTCAGGCACGGCTATAGAAGGGTGGGTATCATTTAGCTGAATTGCGAAATTCGTATGAAACTCTTCCAGAGGAATGTCAAGTTCAAGGCACAAACTTACAAGATTCTGGAGTGTGCAGGCCACGAAGAAATACTGTTGGGACAAGCGCAACTGTTTGCCTTGGTATGGCTCATCATTGGGGTATAGGACCTTTGTAATGGTTTCTGAGAACACCTTTTCATTTACAGCCCCATAATAATCGCCTACATGGAAGGCCTGAAAGTCAAATGATTCGCATGCTTCCGCTTTCCATAGTCGTAGAAGGTTAACGGTATTGGTCCTGTAACCCGGCACCGGGGTATCACAAGCGACCCCCTTTACCACGAGATCAGGTTTCCAGGTCACAAGCAAGCGCCCTTCTTCGTCATAGCCAGACTCAGTGTGTCCCCCAAATTTGACGTCAAACTCCAACTCCGGACGAGCTATTTCCCATGGGTTGCCGTAACGGAGCCATTTGTCCGTTTTTTCTACTTGCCATCCTTCACGTATCTCCTGATCAAATATCCCAAACTCATATCGAACGCCAAATCCAAAGGCCGGGATATCCAATGTGGCTAGCGAATCAAGATAACAAGCAGCGAGTCGCCCCAAGCCACCGTTGCCTAAACCGGGCTCCTGCTCCCGTTCAAGGACCTCATCCAGGTCCTGGCCTAGCGTTGTCATGGCATGCCGAGCTTCATCCATGATGCCTAGGCTCAATATCGCATTTCCCAACTGTGGGCCCATAAGAAATTCCGAAGAAAGGTAGCACACAATTTTCAGGTCGGGTCGAACTAAAATTGATCGGCTCGTCTTGATCCAGCGCTCCGCCAGTCGATCTCTTACTGCGCAGGCAAGCGCTATGTACCAATCGTTGATTGTTGCAAATTCCGGCAAACGCGCCTGTTGATAATACAAGTGATCAAGCACTCCCCTGGCTATGCCAAACCTTGCGAAGCTTAACCGAGGATTTTCTAATGCCGACTCATCACATACTGGTTTTTTATCCTTGCTGTCGGTATTCATAGGACGATTCCCTCATTCCGTATTGGCGGACTATCCTACTCACATTATGACACTAACGTAGAAGTTAACAAAGGACAAGGATCAAATGTAAATCCTCTGAGTTAACGTGATGCAAATCAAACAACAATTGTTGTTCCTATTTTTTCGCCTATCAGGGCTCTTGTTATATTTCCTTGCACATGCAGGTCCAGCACCACTATGGGGATAGAACGTCTCCCAAGTATTTCAACGCTCGCCGCGTCAATTACCTTGAGTCTTCTTTCTAGGACTTCTTCAGAGGTTATCGATTCAAATCGGTAAGCGTCGGAGTGCTTCCTAGGGTCCTTATCGTAAACGCCATCGACCTGGGTTGCTTTAATCATTACATCGGCCTGCATCTGAACCGCTCGCAAGGCTGCGGCGGAATCAGTCGTGAAACAGGGGTTACCGGTTCCTCCCGCGAAAATCACGACATCGCCTCTAGTTAACGAGGCCAATAGTCCCTCACGAGAAAAAATCTCGACAAATTTACCAACTTCAAAAGCGGACATTACACTAGCGGACCGTCCTTGAGCCTCAAGCGCCGATCTCAACGCCAGGGCGTTGATCACCGTTGCTATCATCCCCATCTCGTCGCCTACCAATGGAGGGGCTCCGACCGTTGCTGCGCTTACTCCGCGAATGATGTTTCCACCGCCCACCACGACACCGATTTGTCTGCCGTATTCAGAAGCAGAAACAATTTCTCGAGCGATCCACGATATTTTAGATCCGTCAAGGCCAAAACCCTTGTCTCCGGCAAGGGCCTCTCCGGATATTTTCAACAGTGCGCGACGATACCCCGGTGAAACTGGTGTATTCATCAATTAGACTGCCCCAGTAGAAATCTTGAGAATCGTCCTACTGTAATATTTTCACCGAGTTGCGCTATCTTTTCTTTAATCAGTTCTCCAACGGTTTTCGAATCATCCTTCACGAACGGCTGATCAAGCAAACAAACTTCAGAGAAGAATTTCTTTAACTTGCCTTCAGTTATCTTGTCGAGCATTTTTTCAGGCTTGCCCGCTTCCTTGGCCTGAATCATGTAAATGTCTTTTTCCCTCGCCAATATTTCTTCCAATACCTCTGCGGAAGAAAACCATCTGGGGGCGCTTGCGGCGATTTGCATACAGAGATCTTTCAGCAGTTCGGCGAACTGATCGGTTTTAGCGACAAAATCGCTTTCACAAGTCATCTCAAGAAGGACCCCGATCTTACCATTCATGTGAATGTATGATCCGACTCGACCTTCCGAAGTCGCTCTGCCTTCTCTCTTGGCGGCAT
>CAIXMD010000310.1 GCA_903920415.1 uncultured Desulfomonile sp. | reverse complement strand
CTCGTCCATGCCCAGAATGGCGATAATATCCTGTAGATCCTTATACCTCTGAAGAACTAACTGGACCTGCCGAGTCACTCTATAGTGATCTTCGCCAATAACACGAGGATCGAGAATCCTTGAAGTGGAGTCAAGAGGGTCCACAGCGGGATAGATTCCCAGTTCCGCCACCTGCCTCGACAACACCACGGTTCCATCCAAGTGGGCGAAAGTGGTTGCCGGGGCTGGGTCCGTAAGGTCATCCGCCGGAACGTAAATACACTCGACGGCTGTAATTGATCCGTTCTTAGTTGAGCAGATCCGCTCTTGAAGTTCACCCATGTCTGTTCCAAGTGTCGGCTGATAACCAACCGCAGAAGGCATCCGTCCTAGAAGCGCGGAAACCTCCGAGCCTGCCTGGGTGAAACGGAAGATGTTGTCGATGAAGAGCATGACGTCCAGGCCCTGCTCGTCACGAAAATACTCAGCGACTGTAAGGGCCGAGAGAGCCACGCGGGCACGTGCCCCAGGAGGCTCGTTCATCTGTCCATAGATCAATGCAGCTCGGTCGATGACCCTTTCACCTTCGGCCTTCTTCTGTCCGGGAAGGACACCACCCATTTCCAAATATAGGTCGTTCCCCTCCCTGGAACGTTCGCCTACTCCAGCGAACACAGAGGTTCCACCAAACTGCTTAGCAATGTTATTAATAATCTCCATCATGAAGACCGTCTTGCCCACACCGGCCCCCCCGAAGAAACCGATCTTTCCGCCTCGCATGAACGGAGCTATAAGATCCACGACCTTGATACCGGTTTCCTGAATCGAGATCTGAGTAACCTGATCTTCGAAAGCCGGGGCTGCCGTGTGAATCGGGCGAGTCTCTTCTGTGATAATAGGACCTGCCTCGTCAACCGGACGGCCTACCACGTTCATGATCCTTCCGAGGACTCCCTTTCCAACCGGCACTCGAATGGCATCGCCGGTGTTTTTTACTACCATCCCCCGCACAAGCCCGTCAGTACTGTCCATAGCGATGGTCCGGACTGTGTTGTCGCCAAGGTGCTGAGCGACCTCAACGACGAGATTGTCGGGCTCATCGCTGATCGCTGGATTGGTGATCAGAAGCCCATTGAAAATCTCCGGGAGCGCGTGTTCCGGGAATTCCACGTCGACAACAGGGCCAATTACCTGAACTATTTTTCCCTCATTCATATTAGGATGTCCTCCTGAAACCGTCTTCAAATGGTTCTATAATCTTTTATCGGGAGAGAGTCCGATTAACCCTTTAGCGCCTCTGCCCCTCCTACTATCTCCATCAGTTCGGTGGTAATACTTTCCTGGCGCATGCGGTTCGCCTTCAGGGTCAGTTTGTAGATCATCTCTTCGGCATTTGAGGTGGCCGCTTCCATTGCCGTCATTCGCGCCCCATGCTCACTCGCTACCGAGTCAAGGAGTCCGGTATAAATCTGAACTTGAACGTATCGCGGAAGAATCTCGGCGAGAAGTTCTTCCTCAGATGGCTCATACAAATATTCTCGGCGGCGTTTCCACCCTTCTTCCTCCGGTGTGACAGGCAAAAGCCTCATGAGGGTGATGACCTGAGTTACAGCCGTGCGGAAACTGTTGTACAGAAGGTAAACCTCTTGGTACTCTCCAGAAGCAAATTTCTCTGTCGCTACCGCTACTATCTGCCCTGCCAGATCGAAACTTATGTTGTTCATCACGTTGACAAATTTGTCCACTATGTGAACTTGGCGTCTGCGGAAATAGTCATTACCCTTTCGGCCGACACTAATCAGGTCCGCCTGGATACCTTTCGCTTTCATTCCCTTTATGAAAGCTTCTGCGCGCCGGTTGAGAGTCACATTGAATGCACCGCAAAGACCGCGGTCTGCCGTAATCTGGATCAAGAGGATCTTTTCCGGGGGCCCCACTTGGAGCATAGGATGCACACTGGGATTTGTTCTTGCGGCCAAGGACAGTAGCACTTCGCGCATTTTTTTAGCAAATGGACGTCCCGCCTTGATAGCTTCCTCTGCACGCCTGAGCTTCGCCGCAGCAACCATCTTCATAGCGTTGGTGATTTTTTGGGTATTCTTGACGCTGGCGATTCGTTTACGAATATCTCGGAGGCTTGCCATATCGACCTCTGTATTACGATCTGATTCCTGATGCGGCTTTTGCCAAACTAGTCTATTAAACTATCAGATGATCGAAAGCTGCGGCGGGTTGAATACACCCTTAAATTCTTCCAAAATCTTTTTCATCTTGCTTTCGAGTTCTGCTGAAATAATCTTTTTTTCTTTGATCTCAGCAAGTACTTCAGGGTGGCTGGTCTCTATATAGCTCAAGTACTGCTTCTCATACTCGACCAGCGCCCGAACATCATATTCGTCAACAAAGCCGTTGGTAGCAGCAAATATGATGGCAACTTGCTTCTCTATGGGCATCGGCTCATATTGCGGCTGCTTCAGGATCTCTACAAGACGGGTTCCCCTCGCAAGCTGGGCTTGTGTAACCTTGTCGAGGTCAGAACCGAATTGAGAGAAGGCTTCGAGTTCGCGGAACTGCGCCAAATCCAGTCGCAGCGAACCTGCAACCTGTTTCATGGCCTTGACCTGTGCGTTTCCACCGACCCTTGAGACGCTAAGACCAACGTTGATCGCTGGACGGACTCCTGAATAAAAAAGGTCCGTAGAAAGAAAGATCTGGCCATCTGTGATGGATATGACATTGGTTGGGATGTAGGCGGACACGTCACCAGCCTGAGTCTCGATCACCGGAAGGGCAGTCAAGCTTCCTCCTCCGTGGATAACGTTCATCTTGGCTGCTCGTTCCAGAAGGCGCGAATGAAGGTAGAAAACGTCACCAGGGAAAGCCTCGCGTCCCGGTGGGCGCCGGAGAAGAAGTGAGAGCTGGCGATAGGCTGTGGCTTGCTTGCTGAGGTCGTCATATATGATCAGAGCATGCTGAGCGTTGTCACGGTAGTACTCACCCATAGTGACACCGGAATAGGGGGCGATGTACTGCATGGGAGCCGGGTCGGAAGCCGTAGCTGAAACGACGGTGGTATACTCCATTGCGCCGAACCGCTCGAGTGTAGCGACAACTTGTGCCACAGTGGATCTCTTCTGCCCTACTGCAACATACATGCAGAAGACATCCCCATCTTTCTGGTTAATAATAGTATCGATTGCTATGGCGGTTTTGCCGGTCTGGCGGTCACCGATGATAAGCTCTCGCTGTCCGCGACCTATAGGAATCATGGAGTCGATGGCCTTTATGCCTGTCTGTAGAGGCTCCTTGACCGGCTCTCGTCTTATGATGCCGGGTGCAACCTTCTCGATGACTCGGAATTCCTTGGAGTCTATAGGCCCTTTTCCATCAATCGGCTGCCCCAGGGCATTGACTACCCTTCCCTGCATGGCCTTTCCAACTGGAACCTGAACGATCCGGTTGGTCCTCTTGACGGTATCTCCTTCCTTGATGTGAACGTCTTCGCCAAGGATTGCGACTCCAACGTTGTCTGCTTCAAGGTTGAGCACCATACCCATTATGTTTCCAGGAAATTCCAGAAGCTCACCGGCCATAGCATTCTCGAGTCCGTGGAGCCGGGCAATTCCGTCCCCTACGCTGATGACGGTCCCCGTCTCGCTGACCTCGACCTTCTTGTCATAGTCCTGGATCTGCTGCTTGATGATTTGAGTGATTTCTTCGGCTCTGATCTGCATTGTCCCTATCCCTTCAAGCTTTCCTTGAGCTGGTTGAGCTGTGTACGAATCGTACCGTCAAAAACCATGTCCCCGACCTTGGCAACAAGCCCTCCGATTAGGAAGGGGTCCACCTTGGTGGTCACAAACACCTTCTTGCCGCTCATTTTGGAAAGGGCCTCCGTTACCCGGCCCAGTTCCTGTTCGTCCAAGGGTTGTGCACTTGTCACTTCACCCCGAGTAATTCCCCGAATATCATCCACTTTTTCACGAAAGGCCTTTTCTATGCCGACAAGCTGGTCAATACGCTTCCTGTCTATCAGCACGTTCACAAAGTTGACCACCATCGGGTCGGTATCGGCCATCTTGAGGACCTCACCGGCGATCCTCTTTTTATCTTCCTTAGTGAACACCGGATTCAATAACACTTCGCGGAAATCGTGTGAGGTCTCTACCAAATTAGAGAGGGTAGACAAATCCCCACCATATTTATCGAGGGCGTTCTTTTCCACCCCAATCTCAACAAGCGCCTTCGCATAACGTTTTGCCAAAGTGGTGTCAATCACTTCATACCCCCGACCCTCACAAGGTAATCCTCGACAATTCTACTACGGTCGTTCGCGTCTATTTTCTCACGAATCAGAGTTTCGGCCAGGTTTACTGCCAACTCAACCGACTCGTTTTTCAATGCGATTTTGGCCTTACGAAGCTCCTGTTCGGCCGTTACCTTGGCCGACTCCACCATTGTCGCAGCCATCTTCTCAGCATTGGACAGAACCTTTTCGCTCTCCACCTCAGCAGATTTTTTCAATTCAGCGCGCATCTTTTCCAGTTCCATCTCCATCCCGGCTAACTTTTCCTTGTATTCTCCTATAATGAGTTCGGCCT
>CAIXMD010000309.1 GCA_903920415.1 uncultured Desulfomonile sp. | reverse complement strand
TAACTTTCCGGTAGAACCTGAAAAGTCAACCGGGGCTAATCCTTACATCTCTTCTAGAAAGCCTTTCTCGGTCGAAATTTTTTATGCTTGCTATTAAGGGCTGCTTCGCTATGGTGTGGTCCCTCAAATTGGCCTCCTCATACTTGGTGGGGTCATGAGGAACTGAGAAACGACACTATTGAGGGGAATTTTGTGGCCGTCCAGACAGCAACAATTGAAGAAGGCGGGGGCACAACTGAAACCCAGCTTCATTACGAGGTGGAGAAACGTTATCTGGCCTATGCGCTTTCGACAATAGTGTCCCGCGCACTCCCGGATGTGCGCGACGGATTGAAACCCGTGCATAGACGTATTCTGTACGCTATGCACGCAATGCATCTCAACGATGCCGCGAAGATGAGAAAATCAGCGGCCATCGTTGGAGAAGTGATCGGAAAGTACCATCCCCATGGGGATCAGGCTGCATATGATGCTCTCGTGAGAATGGCACAGGATTTCAGTCTGCGATACCCGCTTGTAGATGGTTCCGGGAATTTCGGATCCGTGGACGGGGATGCCCCAGCGGCCATGCGTTATACTGAAATCCGTCTCAGTGCCTTTGCAGGCATCCTGCTCAAGGAAATAGACCAAGGCACAACAAATTTTCGGCCGACTTACGACTCCATGGGCGAAGAACCTGATGTCCTACCGTCAGGAGTGCCTAATCTACTTCTCAACGGATCTTCGGGTATTGCCGTGGGAATGAGCTGCTCATTTCCGCCGCACAACCTTGGAGAGGTTCTTTCTGCATGCCGGGCTGTGATGCGAGACCCCGGCCTTGATTCGAGAGGTTTACTGAAATACATCCATGGCCCCGACTTCCCCACTGGTGGAGAAATCCTCGATCAACCCGGCGGTCTGGCCGAGATTTACCGTACTGGTCACGGTTCCATAAGGCTCAGGGGAACGTACGAGGTTGAAACGTTGAATAGAGGGCGATCCAGTATCATCGTAACCTCGATTCCCTATTCGGTTAACAAATCAAGACTCATCGAGCGGATAGCCGGACTGATAACGGATAAGAAGCTCAAGCATGTGATCGATATCAGAGACGAAAGTACACAGGATGTAAGGATAGTCCTAGAACTGAGGGGAGTTGATGTCGCTCCGGATTCGGTGATGGCTTTTCTGTACAAGCACTCTGACTTACAGATCAACTTCCCGGTCAATCTCATTGCTATTACGCCTCACGGTGTGCCCGACAGGCTGAGTCTCCTTCAGATAATAAGATATTTCTTGGATTTCCGATATGAAAAGACCGTCCAGCGCCTCCAGCACAGGCTTGCCTTTCTTCAGAAGCGAATGCATATTCTCGTAGGCTTGGATCTGCTGTTTCAAGACCTTGATCAGGCGTTGAAGATTATCCGCTCTTCACGGAGCAGGCATGAAGCTGCTCTTGGACTCAAACAAACTTTCCCGCTGGATGATGAACAAGTGGATGCCATACTCGAGATGCGTTTGTACAAGCTAGTGGGAATGGAAATTGGCAAAGTCCTGGAGGAACTCGGGATCAAGAAGAAAGAAGCCTTCAAAATCACACGAGACTTGGCCAATCCGGAGCGCTTGTGGAAGATCATAGACGGAGAACTCTCCGAAATCTCCGGGAAGTTTCGTGATGACCGACGTACCAAAATTATGGAGGAAAAAGACGCACAAGCCATCGAGTACGATCCGGATCAATTCCTGGAGCACGACGACTCGACCGTAATATTGTCCAGACAGGGTTGGATCCGACGAATGAAGAGCGAGGTGTACGACCCGGCGTCATTAAAGTTCCGTGAGGGTGACGGGCTTTTCGGGTTGGAAAGGGTGAACACGGGTCGTAATGTGGCCATTTTCTCGAATCTGGGAAAAGTATATGTGATTCGAGCAATTGATGTTCCTGCGACTACGGGTTTTGGGGAACCTATTGGAACCTTTTTTAACCTAGAGGATGGCGAAACTGTCGTTGGGTTCATGGCTCCAGATCCTCTGATCGAGGGACCCTGTGGAACCGAACCACTGAGCGAGGCTCCGCGGTCTCAAATAGAATTGGACCATGTTGGACAGCAGGCCGATCTCTTTGCATTTACTGTAAATGAGAGTGGTCCGGAAAAAGTGAGCAGTGTTTCCGGTCCTGTAAGAGGAATTGTTGTAACCCGCCTCGGTAGAGGTTTCCGTTTCGGTTATGATCTCATTAGGGAACCATCCAAACGCGGTGGGAGAAAAATCGTGACCCTTCGGGAAGGCGATGAAACTGTCTGTGTGAAGCCAGAGGAGGGCAAGCTCATCGCTGTATACGCTGATATCGGCAACATTCTGATTTTTCCGGTTGACCAGGCCCCAGTCCTCGGTGGGCCCGGTCAAGGAGTCCTCATGATAAGGCTTAGGCAAGGTTCATTAGTGGTGTCTCTGGATTCGGTGGACCCGGATGACAAGCTGCTGATTCTACCGAAAAAGGGCAGAGAAAAAACTGTTTCTGTCGGGAACATTCCCGCGATGAACCGTGGAGGACAAGGAAGGAAATTGTGTGACGGTTTAGTAGAGGTGCAACGGATAAAGGATTGTGAGAGGCAGGGATTATGAGCGGTTCTTACACAGTCGAAGATATCCAGGTGTTAAGAGGACTGGATCCTGTACG
>CAIXMD010000308.1 GCA_903920415.1 uncultured Desulfomonile sp. | reverse complement strand
CTCAAGCCAACCTTCAGAAAGATGAAGCCCTTCTCGCTTACCTGAAGGCCGAGTGGGAGAAGAAAAAAGTACTCCACGACTCTGTATATATTAGTCAGAACCAATATGACCAGAAGCTTTCCGCATACCAGACCGCCGCGGCCCAGGTTGAGGCCAATAAAGCCGCTCTGGCGAAAGCCTTGGAAGATCTGAAAAAGACCAAAGTAAGAACCCCTATCCAAGGCGTAATTTCCAAGCGATTCATCGAAAAGGGAGACTGGATATCTTCGGGCGGAAAGCTCTTCCAGATAAGCGACTACAATCAAATCTATCTTGAGGCTTTTCTCACCGATGTGGATGTGGGAAAGTTGCCCATGCAAAAGATCCGTGCAGACGGAATGGACTGCCGGGTCACAATCGATCCCTACCCGGGAGCCACTTTCAAAGGTAAACTCACCTACGTCCAACCTGTTGCTAATGATAATCGTCTTTTTGAAATCCGCATCTACCTGGCGAATCGTGACATGAACCTTCTCCAGGGCATGGTTGGGCGAGGCCGCATAGTGTTCAAAACCATACCTGATGTCCTCAGGATTCCGTTGCAAGGGTTGCTCGAAGAAATCCGGAGCAATGCCGAAAACAACGTGTTCCTTGAGGATGCGGATAAAAAAGCCGGGCTTAAGAGAATTAAAGTAGGACTTATCAACCAGACGTATGCAGAGGTTTTGGATGGACTGCAACCTGGCGACAAGGTCGTTGTCCAAGGAAAGGAGATCCTCAACTCTGGTCAGCTCCTCCAGGGAACGGAACTGGCCAAGCCTGAAGGCTGATGGGTCACGTGAAGACCCGATAATTGTGTTCGCCCGCAAGAAAAGTTGTCTGGCTCTTCAAGCGTGTGATCAAGATGGGAGCGAGAGTCTCCAATCACGCAAGGAGCACAGCGGGCATTGGTTGTTACGAACCGGTCGGATTAGTGGGAGTCACTCACTCCCAATTAGACAAACCATTTGAGAAGCGCCTAAGAGCCACAGGAGAACATTCATGAAAAGAAACGTTTGCCGTCTATTCTGGATCTTAATGAGTATCCTATGTTTTGTCGGGCTTTCAGCGGCATCTGAACAAGAACTGATAGGTGATATTGTAGCCGCTCGCGAAGCCGTAAAGAGCATTCCATTACCATCATCAATAGTGCCGAATCTGACTGAGGAAAAAGCCTATGCTTTACAGAAGCAGATGGCCGACAAGGTTCTGAGTAAAGGAGAGAAAATAGGTGGGTTCAAGGCCGGCCTGACCACTAAAGCGGCCCAACAGAAATTTGGTGTTTCATCGGCTGTTCTCGGTCCCATGTTTAAGAGTGGAGAACTCGGTCCAGATGCTGTGGTGGATCTCAAAGACTTCACCAGGCTTTTTATTGAGACTGAAGTCGGTTATGTCGTAGGTGAAAAGATCAGTCAGCCGGTGAAAGACGTAGATACTTTGAAAAAGATGATCAAAGGGGTTTTCCCCGCGGTGGAGTTGCCTGATATTAGATTCGCGGAAATGAAAGATTTGAAGGGCGAAGATTTAATAGTCGATGCAGTTGCTTCTTCCAAGTATATTGTGGGCAAGTTGCTGCCGCCGGATAAGGTTGAAGTGAATCAGGTACTGGTATCACTCGCGCTGGACGGTAAACTCGTGAACGAAGGCAAGGCTGCGGATGCCATGGGCGACCAATGGAAAGCATTGCTCTGGCTGGTAAATGGGGTGACAGCACAAGGTTGGTCCATAGAACCGGGACAGGTGTTGATTACTGGCGCTATGGGCAACATGATTCCTGGAAAACCAGGGAAATATGAAGGAGACTGGGGAACGCTTGGAAAGCTTTCGTGGACTGTGAAATAACCAGGATCAGATAGTGTAATGATTCACCTGAAGCCCATCGACAAAGCCATCATTTGGATGGTGAGCGAGTCAGCGGGCCGTAACGAAAGTGAATGCGCAGGTGGCCTCGAAAATGCGTAGCCTCGGAGGTTGAGCCCTCAACCGTAG
>CAIXMD010000307.1 GCA_903920415.1 uncultured Desulfomonile sp. | reverse complement strand
TGGAAAAGGAACCGGCAAGCGGACAGATCTGGGAGGCTTATGCTCTTGACTCTCTTGAAACTGCTGAGATCGCGTGTGATGACTGTAGAATTCCTGTTGAGAAAACAGTAAGAAAGACGGGGGTACGGATTCAGTGCAAGAAATGTGGGAAATGGCTTGCGCTGAAGAATTCAAAGGTAACAATTATCAATCCTAGCAGAGCCGAACTGGAGGAATGGGAAAAGTAAGAGGGATCATCATGTGATTTTCTTTCGACGGTCAAGGCACAATAATGCGAACTTATATCGAAAATGGATCGGAAGTCACGGGTGAATGCAGCCATGGGAAGATTCCTAAAGATGGCCAGTGTTTCACGGGTACCGCTCCATTCATAGTCACCCTGGGGCTCGGATTGATTGGCGTTTTTGCCACAGGATTCCTCACGTATCGACACATCCTTCTGGCGAGTCATGGCGGAACAGTTGGTGAATCTTTCCTTTGTCGCCCTACGGGCAACATTAATTGCGACGCAATTCTCATGACGCCCTATGCGGTGATCTTCGACTACTTCCCGTCCTCGGTGATAGGCCTGATGGGTTTCACCTTCATGCTTTGGCTTTCGGTCAACGGCCTCGTAAACCCAAGGATCAGAAACGACGCATGGGCGTGGCTTTTGTTCTATGTATTTGTAGCGATAGCTTTTAGTTGGTATTATGCATATATTATGGTCTTCGAAGTCGATTTCATTTGTACATGGTGCATAGTTGTCCACTTAGTAAACCTCATTTCAGTTGTTTTTGTGTTTATCGTAGCAGTCAAAAATAGAAAAAAGTTTGAGCATTCTACTGTATCAAACCTTGCTGAACGGGTTTACTTAGTGGTAGGTGGTGTTGTGACTTCACTCCTCGTGTTTTTTGCATCCGGATTCTGGGAGAAGTCACTAAGCTTCGATGATGCTAAGCAAAAATATGATGAGCTGGCCAAAAACCCTTTAGTAATAATGTCGTTGCTTAAAGCTTCTCCTCATCACCAAATTTCATCAGAAGAAACGGATCCGGTTTATGGTTCCGTCTCCGCTCCGCATCCCATGATATTGTTCAGTGATTTTCAATGCCCAGTGTGTCTGAGAACTGAAATTTTTCTTCGGGAAATAGTAGATCGCAACCCAAATGAACTGAGACTCGTTTTTAAAAATTACCCTCTCTCAACAGCGTGCAATAAGCGGATTGCGAATGATTTGCACCCCATGGCGTGTAAAGCTGCTCAAGCAGCTTACGCCGCATTTCTCATCGGCGGGTCTCGATCCTTTTTGACCTATGCGGATCTTCTTTACGTTCATCAGCGTCAACTGAAAAGCGAGCCTTGGGTTGGACTTGCCAAGCAGACAGGACTGGAACTACAAAGGTTTACGCTACTGATGGAGCCGGACTCGGCGGCGGACAGAAAAGTGAGAGAAGATGTGGCTCTAGGGCTTGAATTAGGTTTGGATGCCACCCCCGAGGTCTTCTTCGAAGGCAAGAGGATCCCCCAAGGGTTGAAAGGAGAAGATTTTGTGGCGGCTCTCGAAGAGCTTATCCGAATTAGTCATCCTGAAAAAAAGGACCTGAACCTAAACAGATAGCACTGCAGATGTGAGAAGTTTTCCGGCCAACCAACTCCAAATCATTTGAGAAATGGTGCCAATGTGATATGTAGGCCGCCGGGCGCAGAGATCATTTAAGATCACCCTTCATTACGTGGGAGATTCAATATAATGAAAACATCTAGTGAGAATGCCCATTGATGCAGTTTATTTGGAGATAGAAGGGGAAAGTCGTGCTTCGAGGAAAAAAAATCATTCAGCGGATGCTGTTCCACAAATTAGTATTTCCTGCAAGATTACCATGAACAAAGGACGCATACTTATAGTTGACGATCAGGAGGAAATCCTAGAATCTCTCGGGGCTATCCTGACAGATGAAGGACACGAGGTGATTTCAGCCCGCGACGGCCAAGAAGCACTCCACATGGTGCAGAGTGATTCCCCGGACGTCGTTTTTTTGGACATCTGGATTCCTGGTATAGATGGGATGCAGACTTTGAAAGCCATCAAGAGGATTGATCCCCGATGCTCAGTAATCATGATGAGCGGCCATGGAACAATTGAGACAGCCGTAAAAGCCATCAAGCTTGGAGCTGCGGATTACCTCGAAAAACCCCTGAATCTTGAGGATGTCCTCCATCTGGTTGATCGGGCTGTTTCAAACCGATCCTCGTCATCTCAAACCCCAGATGGTAACAACGGGGCACCCGGGCAATTCATCGGGAAATCGGATAAGGCGACCAATCTTAGACACGCACTTGCTAAAGCTGCAGCAGGGACAGGGTCAGTATGGCTGGCGGGTGAAAAAGGTACAGGTAAAGAATTCCTGGCCCGCATGATCCACCACCTGGGGGGCAAAGACCGTGCCACCCTCGTAAAGGTGCGCTGTACAGACCTGACGGCCGAAAACATTGAAGACATGATCTTGGTCCGGAATGGCTGGGTGCAGAGGACAGATGGGAGTCTCCCTCAAACTATGGGAGGCACCTTGCTACTGATTCGTGTTGATCGTCTTGAAAGGTCACTGAGGCCGCGACTTGCCGAACTAATTCGAGTCCTCACCAACCGCAAGGTCCTTTCTGCGCCCTCTGCGATTCCCACTGTAGGACTCGTGTCCACCTCCCTAAACGATCCGGCGACCCTGGTACAGGGAGACGACTTTCCCCAGGAGCTGGCAGATCTCCTTGGGCAGAGGCTTATCCGGCTGCCAAACCTTCGAGAGCGACCAGAGGATATTCCCATGCTGGTAAACTATTTTCTCAAGGAGGCTGTAGAAGAATTCGACCGTAACCTAACTGGAGTGGATAGAGATGCCATGGCCCGCTTGTGCTCTTATACGTGGCCCGGCAATATAAAGGAATTAAAGATACTTATCGAGCACATGGTGATGACTGCTCCCGGCCCTCTCATAACGCTTAACGACCTGTTGATACCCGGATGGAAGGAGGAGTCGAACTACAGCACGGCACAGGAGTCTCCCCTTGGAACTACACTGGAGTTGTCGGAACATAGCGCTACCGACCCCCACGTTACCCTTGAGGAGAACCTTGGACCTTTGGATCAAGTCAATGACAATAATCGGCCTCAAGAAGGGTCGACGTTACGGCAGAAAACACTCCGGGGAAGGGTAGTCATGTATGGACAGGGACTTCACTCGGGTGTTAAAACAGGTTTGACCCTCTCTCCTCTCCCCCCCTCAAGCGGTATAATTTTCGGGCACATAACTTCGGGCGATACGGTTCCCGCCATATTGCACAACGTCGAATCTACAGGATTCAGCACAAGTCTTAAGCGAAATGGTTCGTTGGCAAGGACTATTGAACACTTGATGGCTGTGTTTCATGTGTACGGTTTGACAAATGTGCTCGTAAAAATTTCCGGTGAAGTGCCGATAATGGATGGATCAGCTCTCGATTTCTGCAATCTCGTAGAAAATGCAGAAATCATCACACAGGAAGACCCTGTGCAGTCCATACAGATAACTGAGATCATCGAGTTGCCCATGGAACCAGGGAGTCCAAAGAAAATGAGGGTCGAGCCTTCGGATTGCCTAGAGGTAGAGTATTACTTGGATTATCCTCCACCGGTAGGGAGTCTGCACATGGTTTTTCGATGTAAAAACCCTGAGGAGTTCAAAAAAGAGATCGCTCCAGCGCGGACCTTCGGATTTGTCAAGGACATGAGAATGATGGACGAGATGGGACTTGCGGGTGGGGGAAGACTCTCCAATGTGGTGCTGATTGATGATGAGAAAGTTATTAACCCGCCGCTGAGGTTTTCAGACGAATTTGTCCGTCACAAGATTCTCGATATAATAGGGGATTTTTACCTGTTGGGTCGGCCGTTTACCGGCAAGATAATTGCGAGACTTACAGGTCACACCGAAAACATTGAGATGCTAAAAGTGATTAACCGGAAAATGAAAATCCTATGAATGAGTGTATCGGTTTTTCCTGCCCCTTGAGCTATTTCGTCCAGGATTGAAGAAAACACTCAAGCAATGTAGGGAAAGAATGAATGATCCGATAGAAATGACGAGATTGCTTGCTTCCAATTGAATGAATTGTATAAGTTCAGCGGGGATGTCACCGAGCGCGTACATGAAATAGAACAAATCTCCTGCACTCCATAAAGACAATGCCCAGATCCCTGTCAGCAGAGCAAAGTAAAAAAGGTTAGCCCATTTTCGCCCCTCCATGGAGCGCTGAGACCACAAGTAGGCCCTAATCGTTTGCACGAAAAGGTAGGGTGAAAAAAGCTTGAGCCAGAGTGTCAACGATAGATCTCCTAGGCCTGTTCCACTCGAAAGCATCTCGCGGGCAAAAAAGGCTGCACCTGCGTGCAATGAGTTGGTCTGGATCAACACTACAATCACTGCGGCAGGCAGCAGCAACATGCAGACCAGTAGAACGATTATTTCGCGCAGAACCATAAGTATCATGACCGACATTATACTGCACAAGGTAGGAGTTCCGTGAAAAAAATCTTTCCAAACGTTTGGTTGTAGCTACGGTATGAGAAATCATGGAATCAATCCTTGCTCCAACATGCAAGTAGCAGAAAATTCCGATTACCATTCTGCGTGCAGCCTGTTTTCGCACATTTAATCCTTGGTCGCCGGAAGCCTTTTTTGTTTGGGGAATATGCAGTAGCAGTGATAGTATCTTTGTAAGAATTGTTTTAGGTCAGTCAAGTTCAGTAATATCAAGGAGAGTGTCATGGAAAAAATCTGGCTCAAATCTTATTCCAAGTCAGTGCCGGCACAGATTGTTTTCGATGAGATATCACTTCCCGAGGCCTTGGCTCGCACGACAAGGAGGTTCCCGGACAACCCGGCTCTCCTTTTCCAGGGTACTAAGGTGAGCTTCAAGAACCTGGACGACATGGTTTCAAGGTTTGCGTCAGGACTCAGGTCCCTCGGAGTGATGCCCGGCGACAAAGTAGCCTTGCTCATGCCCAATCTGGTTCAGACGGTGGTAGCAATTTTCGGGGCGTTGCGAGCCGGCGCTGTGGTGGCTCTGAACAATCCACTCTATACGGATCGGGAACTGGAACATCAGTACAACGACGCCGACTCCTCTTTATTAGTCTGTCTTGACGTCCTGGTCCCAAGAATGATCAATTTGCGCCAAAAAACGAGAATCAAGAAAATCATATCTTGTCACATCCGAGATTTTTTGCCGTTTCCTCTTAAGCAACTCTTTCCATTTGTTAGAAAGGGTATGCACTTGAAGACTCCTCCATCCACGGAAGTTTATGAATTTATGGATCTCATAAAGAATTATCCTCCCATAACCGACCTTCATAAGGCTGCTTGGAACGATACTGCCTTTCTGCTCTATACGGGTGGGACCACCGGAGTGTCCAAAGGTGTTAAGCTAACTCAAGGAAATCTCTCCAGTAATGTGCAACAGTGTCGCGTTTGGTTTCAGGAATTCCAGGACGGGAAGGAAATCGTCGTAGGATGCCTCCCCTTCTTTCACTCCTTCGGGATGACAACCGCAATGAATATGGGCATATTTTACGGTTACGGGATCGTATTGATACCGAAGCCGGAACCCAAGGCAATACTGGAGGCCATTAGCAAATACAAAGCTACTTATCTCCCGGCAGTGCCCACGTTATACAATGGCATGATAAATTTCCCCGACCTGAAAAAATATGACATCAGTTCACTCAAAGGATGCTTTTCCGGCGGCGCCCCTCTCCCTATGGACACCATCCGTAATTTCGAGGCGCTGACTGGTGCTCAAATCTGCGAGGGATACGGCCTTACTGAAACATCCCCTGTAGTAACCGTTAACCCTTACGGCGGTCAGACCAAGCTTGGAACCATAGGTCTTCCACTGCCCAACACTGAAGCAAAGCTCGTCGACGTAGATGATTACACCAGGGAAATTACCGTGGTGGGAGAACCTGGAGAGCTTTGTATCAAAGGTCCCCAGGTCATGACGGGATACAATAATCGACCTGAGGAAACTGAAATCACCCTCCGTGACGGATGGCTATTAACCGGTGATATCTCAGTTGTGGATGAAGAGGGTTACTTCAGCATAGTAGACCGCAAGAAGGATATGATCATCTCAGGGGGATTCAATATTTATCCCAGGGACGTGGATGAGGTTCTATTCTCTCACCCCAAGGTTCTAGAAGCGTGTGCGATAGGAGTGCCTGATGCCTATTCCGGTGAGCGCATCAAGGCATACGTTGTCCTCAAAGAAAGTGAAATGTCTACCCCTATCGAGATCATAGATTTTTGCAAGGAAAACCTCGTAAAATACAAGGTCCCAAAATATGTGGAGTTTGTGACGGAATTGCCTAAGAGCGCGGTAGGTAAAATTTTGCGCAAGGAACTGAGACGCCTTGACCAAGAGAAAACCGCAAAAGATCAAGTCAGTTAGCGTGCAGGGTTGTCTACTTCCAGTCACATACCGGAAATAGAGGCATGTGCTCGAAGTTCTTTGTTTGAAGGGTTTGTCAGGGGGGTGTTATCCTTCGGCCCCCCTTCGAGTACTGCCCGTTCTCACGGTAACTTACGAGACAGCGAGACATTGATAGGGCGGTATCCCCTTTCGTTCTTGAGCGCTTCCGCAAGATATAGGCCGGTGTAAGAGCCTGGAGTGGCTGCTACTTTTTCTGGAGAGCCTTGTGCGATAACGCTACCGCCCCCATGCCCCCCCTCCGGCCCCAAATCGATCAAGTAGTCTGCCACCTTGATTACGTCCAAATTGTGCTCAATCACCACTACGGTGTTGCCAGAGTCCACGAGGCTTTGGAGGACATCCAGCAGCTTACGGACATCAGCAAAATGAAGGCCGGTGGTAGGCTCGTCCAGGATGTAAAGGGTTTTTCCAGTGCTGCGTTTGGAGAGTTCCCGGGAAAGCTTGATCCGCTGGGCCTCACCCCCGGAAAGGGTTGTGGCAGGCTGGCCCAGCTTGATGTACCCGAGCCCTACCTCCTGGATAGTCCGAAGTTTGTTGTAAATAGACGAGATGTTTTCCATAAACTCAGCAGCTTGATTTACTGTCATATCAAGGACTTCTGATATATTCTTCCCTTTATACTTTATGTCTAAAGTTTCACGGTTGTATCGTCGGCCCTGACAGACATCGCACTTTACGTAGACGTCCGGGAGGAAGTGCATCTCGATCTTATTGATGCCATCTCCGTGGCAGGCTTCGCATCGGCCACCTTTGACATTGAAACTGTAACGCCCCGGTTTGTAACCTCTCATGCGCGACTCAGGAAGAGTTGCAAAAAGGTCTCGGATAAAAGTAAAAACTCCGGTGTATGTGGCGGGGTTGGATCTCGGTGTTCTGCCGATAGGATTCTGGTCGATGTCTATAACCTTGTCGATGAAGGACATACCCTCGACGCCGTCCATTTCTCCTGCTCTGATACGGCTCCCGTAAAGCCGCTGGGAGAGGGAACGGTAAAGAATGTCCATCACTAGAGTGCTCTTGCCCGAGCCGGAGACTCCAGTGACGCAGGTGAACAGCCCCAGAGGAATCTTCACATCAATGTGTTTAAGATTGTTGGCACGCGCTCCTCGGATCACCAGTTTTTTCTTTCCTGGCACCCTGCGTTTCCCGGGAATTGAGATGAATTCCTTACCGGCAAGGTACCGGCCGGTGAGGGACTTGTCAGAAGTGAGGATATCCTTGGGTGGTCCTGAAAAAACTATTTCTCCGCCCAATCGTCCTGCACCAGGCCCCATGTCGATAATGTGATCTGCACTCAGAATGGTTTCCGGGTCGTGTTCAACGACCAGCACCGAGTTACCTTGGTCACGGAGTTCCGTTAGGGTGGACAAAAGCCTCTGGTTATCCCTTTGGTGCAAACCAATACTAGGCTCATCGAGTATGTAGAGGACCCCCACGAGGGAGGAGCCAACCTGCGTGGCAAGCCTGATCCTTTGAGATTCCCCCCCGGATAGTGTAGCTGCAGACCTGCCTAGCGTGAGATAGTCGAGTCCGACTTTCTCGAGAAAGCCCAGTCGATCCCGGATTTCCTTAATGATACGTCGACCAATCTCGTTGCGGCGTTTGTCGAGTTGCAGGTTTTCCATGAAGATTGACGTTTCTCTTATGGAAAGAGCAGTCAGTTCGTGGATCGGCATGTTGCCCACTAAGACGTGACGGGCCTCTTTTTTAAGACGCGCTCCACCGCAGGACACGCAAGGCACTGTACTCATATAACGTCCAATTTCATCGACGGAATCTTCTCCTTCATTTTCTCGATACTTGCGTTCCAGGTTAGGAATTACCCCTTCATAGGTCTTCCTGAAAAAATGATTTCTCCCGTCTCTTTCGTAATAGAAATCGATCTCTTCGCCTCCCGATCCGTAAAGGAGCATCTCCTGAATTTGTTTGGTAAGCCTCCTGAAAGGCATTCGAGTATCGAACCCGTAGTGTTTTGCCAAAGCCTCGATCATTTGGTGAAAGAAAACCGAATTACGATGCTCCCACGGAGCAATTGCCCCTTCCTTTAATGAAAGGTCATAGTTAGGGACAACGAGATCCGGATCGAAACGAATCTTTACTCCAAGCCCTCCACAGGTTTCGCAGGCTCCGACAGGGTTGTTAAAGGAAAACAGTCGTGGCGAAATCTCTCCCAAAGAAACCCCATGCTCAGGACAAGCAAATTTTTCGCTGAACAGGAGTACTTGTCCTCCAAGTTCTTCAACCATGGCTGTGCCTTGCCCGAGCCGTACTGCGGTTTCCATTGAATCAGTCAGACGTTTTTCAATGCCTTTTTTTAGCTCCAACCTGTCAACAACCACTTGTATCGTGTGTTTTCGCTTTTTATCGAGAGGAATATCCTCTGACAGATCGATGAGTTCCCCATCAACCTTAACTCGGACATAGCCTTCCCTGACTAAATGCTGAAGTTCCGCCCGGTGTTCTCCCTTCCTTCCGGAAACAATAGGTGCCAAAAGATGAAAGCGCGTGCCCAAAGGTAATTCCATCACACTATCCACCATTTGGTCGATGGTCATGGAACTGATTGGTTTCCCGCACTCCCAGCAATGTGGGACGCCTACACGCGCATAGAGGAGCCGGAGATAATCGTAAATTTCTGTAACAGTACCGACCGTTGACCTAGGATTCTTCGATGAAGTCTTCTGCTCGATACTGATGGCTGGAGATAGTCCCTCGATCAGGTCCACATCCGGTTTGTCCATTATTTCAAGGAACTGGCGAGCATAAGCCGACAAGCTCTCCACATAACGACGCTGACCCTCGGCAAAGATGGTGTCGAACGCCAAGCTTGATTTGCCCGAACCCGACAGGCCGGTAAACACAATGAGTGCATCACGGGGAAGTTCTAGGGAGACATTCTTCAGGTTGTGTTCGCGTGCTCCGCGAATAATCAGTTGATCAGGCACGGGCTACTCCACCGCCTTAGCATTTAACTGACGTGTGCGGAGCAACGAGGCCACCGTTGTCGTCGCGAGTGTCAAGGCAATCACCAATAACGACACCTGCAGCGGAATCTCAAAGTCCCAATTCAGGCTCGGAGTCTCAGCCAGTGCATGCAGAACCAATTTGACGCCGATAAAACCCAAGATGAAAGCCAATCCGAAACTGAGATAGACCAGACGATCAACCAGTCCGCTAATGACGAAGAACAGTTGCCGCAGTCCAAGCAGGGCAAAAGCATTGGCCGTCATGACAATGAAAGGTTCTTCGGTTAAGCCATAGATTGCGGGTATGGAGTCCAAGGCGAACAGTAAATCCGTGGTGCCAATGGCCAAAATCACCACCAGCATCGGGGTGGCAAAGCGCTTGCCATCAATCCGAGTGAAGAACTTGCCTTTGTCATAGTTCTCTGTAGTCGAAATGACGCGCTGAACCAACTTAAAGAGCGGGTTATTGCTGGGCTCCGGATGGTCATTGCGATGGCGAATAACCTGGACCGCGGTGAAGAGCAAGAAGGCGCCGAAGAGGTAAAACGACCAACTAAAGGCATTGATTACGGCAGCGCCGAGGGCGATGAGGACACCGCGAAGAACCAAGGCGATGAGGATACCCAGCATCAAAATCCGGTGCTGGTATTCCTTGGGAACAGCAAACGACGTTAAGAGGACTAAGAAGACAAAGAGGTTATCGACGGACAAACTCAGTTCCGTGACGTACCCAGCAAAGAATTGCTCACCGTATTCCCAGCCGGAAATTTGCCCCAACGACAGTCCAAAGATGATCGCAAGACTGACATAAAAGAGAATCCATCCCAGGGCTTCCTTGGTGGACAACACGTGGGGCCGTCGATCCGCAATGAGTAAGTCTGCCCCGATCACGACCAGGAACACGGCGATCGTTATCAGCCACACGGACAGCGGAAGATTCACTTCACCACACCAATCCCTGTCGCAGGCCTAAGGAAGTCGTCAACTCAATGATAGTCAGACGCCGGCTTCCTGCATGTTGCGCAATTCCCGCTTGAGATCAACTACTTCATCGCGGATTCGAGCTGCCAGTTCAAACTGCAGATCCAGTGCCGCCGCGTGCATTTGTTCCGTCAATTGCTCGATCAGACCAGCGAGTTCGGCCTGCGGTAAGGAAGCGGGGTTGAGCCCCTTGTTGAGCAGGGGTACTTGACTGCCAGCGCGCCGTTGCGGGGTGCCTGCCAAAAGTTCCTCGGTATCGGCGTCTTCCCTGGCCAGCATCTCGGTGATGTCGCTGATCTTTTTGCGTAACGGCTCCGGGCTGACACCGCGTTCGGTGTTGTAAGCCACCTGCTTTTCACGCCGACGATTAGTTTCTTCAATCGCCAACTCCATGGAAGCGGTGATGCGATCGGCATACATGTGGACCTGGCCAGAAACGTTACGGGCAGCGCGACCGATCGTCTGGATCAAGGAAGTGCCCGAACGCAAGAACCCCTCTTTGTCGGCATCCAAAATCGCCACCAAGCTCACCTCAGGAAGGTCCAGGCCCTCACGCAGCAAGTTGATGCCCACCAACACATCGAAGTGCCCTAGGCGTAAATCGCGAAGCAACTCCACACGCTTCAAGGTGTCCACGTCGGAGTGCAGATACTGCACCCGAATATCAAGGTTGACCAAGTAATCAGTCAGCTCCTCAGACATCTTCTTAGTCAGCGTTGTCACCAATACACGTTCGTCACGCTCTACCCGCAGCCGGATTTCATGCACTAGATCGTCAATTTGTCCCAGCGTCGGCTTGACGATGATCTGCGGGTCGATCAACCCAGTCGGTCGAATGATTTGTTCAACGAAACCGTCGGAGTGCTCGAGTTCATATTTGCCCGGAGTGGCGGACAAATAGATGGTTTGCCCAGTGCGCTCCAAGAATTCGGCGAACCGCAGGGGTCGGTTGTCCATCGCGCTCGGCAACCTGAACCCATGTTCCACCAATGTCCGCTTTCTCGAGGCATCCCCTTCATACATGGCACCGATCTGCGGAACGGTGACGTGGGATTCATCGATGACGAGCAAGAAGTCCTCGGGGAAGTAATCCAGGAGGCAGTTCGGTGGCGATCCTTGCGGTCGTTCGTCGATGTGGCGCGAATAATTCTCAATGCCCGCACACGAACCCATCTGGCGCATCATTTCGATGTCGTAGGTAGTGCGCATACGCAGGCGCTGTGCTTCAAGCAACTTGCCTTGTTCCTCGAATTCGGTAAGACGGGCTTCGAGTTCAGTTTCAATGTCCGAAATCGCCCGTTCCATGCGTTCAGGGCTCGCGACATAAAAGGACGCGGGGAAAATAGAGACTTCCTCATCGTCGCTGATGATTTCGCCGGTTAGGGGATGAAGGGTGCTCAGTCTTTCCACTTCATCGCCGAAGAATTCAATCCGCACGCAATGTTGTTCATAGACGGGGAAGACTTCAACGGTGTCTCCCCTGACTCTGAACGTGCCGCGAGTGAAAGCAATGTCGTTGCGTTCGTACTGAATGTCCACCAGCTGGCGCAGCAGCGTATCCCGATCGATGGAGTCGCCTGTCCGAAGCCGAATCCGGCGATCAACGTATTCCTGGGGAGTGCCGAGGCCATAGATACAAGAAACCGTGGCAACAACGACTACATCGCGTCGCGTCAGCAGACTGTTCGTCGCCGAATACCTCAGCCGTTCCACCTCTTCGTTGATGGACGAGTCCTTTTCAATGTACGTATCCGTTGTTGGTACGTACGCCTCAGGCTGGAAGTAGTCGTAGTAGGAAACGAAGTACTCCACAGCGTTGTTGGGTAACAACTCACGTAGCTCATTGGCCAATTGGGCAGCCAAAGTCTTGTTCGGCGCCATCACCAACGTGGGGCGTTGGAGTTGCTCAACGACCCATGCCGTTGTGGCCGATTTACCAGTACCTGTGGCACCGAGCAAAACGATGTTCTGCTCCCCTGCATGAATGCGCGCCGTGATCTCTGCGATAGCTGCGGGCTGGTCACCAGCCGGGGTGAGGTCGCTAATGACTTCAAGAGGTGCCACGGTGCGCTGCAGATCAGTAATTGGCCTCACGATGACACGCTACGCAGCATCTCGGCGGGTGACGAGCCGCTGCCACAGCTGGTCCACCTGATCTTTAAGTTCGTCCATGTCGCCCGTATTCACGATCACTTCATCAGCAATGGCCAGGCGGTCTTCACGGCTTGCTTGAGCGTTCATGCGGGCCTGAGCCGTGGGCACGTCCCAGCCGCGTGATTGCAGCAAACGTGCGATGCGAACATCCTCTGGGGCATCCACGACCACGATGACGTCATAGGCCTCGAGTCGGGCCGTTTCGGCGAGCAAGGGCACGTCGTGCACGACAATCGCGTCATCATCGGCCAAGGCCGTCATCAGGTCCGATTGTTGCCGAACCAAGGGATGAATGATGCCTTCGAGTTGCT
>CAIXMD010000306.1 GCA_903920415.1 uncultured Desulfomonile sp. | reverse complement strand
TCTATCTCTTCAGGCGTGGCTCCTTGCCACCAAATATGAATTCTGATCAACGGATACGTGATGTTGGGCAAGAAATTCACGGGCAGTCGCCAGAAACCATAAGCTCCGAGGGTAACAAGAGCGATGACAATGACACTGGTGGCGATGCGGCGCTTAACAGCCGATTCGGTTATCTTCATCGTCCGGTGCCTTTCTCTTCAGAACTCGCCTTTGGCTTCGCTTTTTCGCTGCCTTGTTTTTCCGTTCCTTGCACCCGAACTTCGACCCCGTCCTTGAGCTTCTCGTTTCCAGCAATCGCGATCTGCTCGCCGGGCTTTATCCCAGCAAGGATCTGGATTTTACCACCGCCTTCGATACCGACAGTAACCTTTCGCTGAAACGCTTTGCCGTCCTCGATGACGTAGGCCACCCGAAAGCCTTTTGGTGTAACGATTACAGCCTCTGTAGGAACCACGACAGTATCTTTCTCACTTTTCAAAATGAGTCCAAGTCTGGCGAACATGCCGGGAACAAGGTCCACCTTGTCGGTGACTTCCACTTCGGCTGTACGAGTTCGCATCCTCCTGTCCAATTCAGGGTAGATTCGAGAAACCCTGCCCCGGAAAGTCTTCCCGCCGTACGCGTCCAGTGTGGTCGCAACCTCCATGCCTAAACGGATATCCTGGCTCTGAGCCTCCGGAACTGCCATGCGTACGACGAGTGAATTGGGATCAAAAACCTCAACCAACACGGTCCGTGCAGCGACATAGTTCCCTTCGGCAACGTGAACTTTGGATATGACACCATCCCATGGGGCTACTACCTCGTAATCCTGTGAACTTTCCTTCATCTTTTCCAGTTGTGCTACCATGCGAGCCTGCTTCGCGCGAGCCAATTCCAATTGATCTTTGGGAATAGCCCCACTCTCAACCAGCTTTTGGATGCTGACCAATTCCTCCTGCTCAGTCTTGAGATCCTGGTGAGCAGACATGAGCATCGCGTCCGCAGCTTTCTTACGCCCAATGCTGAGTATTTTTGCTCCTTCTCGGACAGTGTCACCCTCCCTGACTGTGCAGCAGTTAGTGATTGGCCCTTCGGCCGGAGAGGCTAAACGAGCCACTCGCGTGGCCTCGACAGATCCGGTAAGTTCAAGGGTACTGTCAATTTCGCCAAGTTGCACGGTCTGTGTAGCCACCAAGGGCTTGGGCTTCTTCGGCAGCCCATTCTCGGTGCTCCCTTTGGAAGCGATGATTCTTGAGATTCCCCAGACAGCCAGCGCAAGTATTATCACGCTGGCAATTATGTACGCCCACCGTTTCATAATATTTCTCCAGCGGCCTTGTAAGCCGAGCGATCAAGCACTTATGATGTTGACAGTTTCATGTCCCCACAGACTTCATGTGCAGTACGGGACTATAAAATAATACGACTACAGGGTCCAATGCCCGCGTTCTCTATTTGATCATTTAATCTTTTGGTCAAATTTGAGGGATTCTCATTGCATTATATTGAGTAATTTCTACAAACGTTACCTTTTCTCGCCGATGGCCAGTCCCAATTGCGCCAATGCAATGTTGTATTCAGACAGAGCCTTATAGTAATTGGTCTGAGCATCCAGCATGGCTGATTGCGCATCGAGGACATCAGTAATGGACCCTTTTCCCAGATCGTATTTCTCTTGCTCGATCCGGTAGCTCTCCTTGGACTGTTCGATCGCCTTCTGAGTTGCCTCAGCTCTCCGACGGGCTGACGAAATGTTCAACAAAGCGGTTTCGACATCCAGGCGGATCTGAAGTTCAAGCTTCCGCAACAGTTGCTGAGCCGCTATCAGTTTCGCTTCCTGCTCTTGAACTTGAGACGAGATCCGCCCCCCATCGAAGATCGGATAATCAAGCACCACACCGATTTGGCCTACGGGCAGGTTCGAATCCGGGTTCGGCCATGGACCTCTTAGAGGTGGCTCTTTGGCCTCGTTGAGTTTCTTCGTGTAAGCCACACCGTTGTCATCGATCCCTTCTGCAACTCGCAGGCCGTATGAGCCGTCCAGGGAGACCTTCGGCCATTTCGCTGCTCGGGCGGAATTGATTTTCATGACCTGCGCGTCGAGTGATGCCCTTGCAGCTCGATAATCTCCCCGTTCCGAATATGCCATGGAAAGTGCCCCATTAAGGTTCGGTGAAGAACCGGTAAGCCTCAAGTCTCCTTGAACCTTTACAGGCCCGCCTTCAACAGTGATGCCCATGAGAGTAGTCAAAAGACGATGTTGGGTTTCGAGAACGGTTTCCTCTCTCACGAGACGTTGCTCAACGTCTGCAATTCTCACCTCGGTGCGCAGGACGTCTACTCTTGCAGCCTTGTTAGCGGCCATCATGTCCAAGACACGTCTCTTGTGTTTGGTCAAGACCTCACGGGAAAACTGCAATGATTCGATGAGACGGTGCTGGCCGAGAATCGTGTAAAATGCGCTGGAAATGTTGAAGATCAGCTCTTCCCATGTGCGAGCTAGACGATTCTCGGCGGCAAGAGTGAGGAATTCGGCTGCACTGATTTCGCTCCTGATTCGGCCG
>CAIXMD010000305.1 GCA_903920415.1 uncultured Desulfomonile sp. | reverse complement strand
GTGATCACCCCCTGTCCGCCTCGCCCTTTGACCGGGTATTCGCTCAGTGATGTCCTCTTTCCAAATCCGCTCCGAGTAATTGTCAAAAGAGTACCCTGAATTTCGCAAATCACAGCCATGCCGACCACTGCGTCACTCGGCTGCATTCTTATCCCCGTTACTCCACGTGCCTGCCGACCCATGGGCCTCACCAGGCCTTCATTAAACCTGATGGCCTTGCCCTTGCGCGTTGCCAGAAGAATGTCGTCTTGACCGCTGGTAAAATTGACGTCTATGAGTTCGTCATCCTGGTCAATGGACACGGCGATAAGGCCGGAAGACCTTGGGCGAGAAAACTCCTCGGTAGATGTCTTCTTGATCTTGCCCTTTGCCGATACCATAACGACGTATCCTTGGGTGCTCAACTCCTGAACCTGTAGTATTTTCCTGATTTTTTCCCCCGGTTCGATCTTCAACAGGTTGATTATCGCCTTTCCTCTTCCATATGGTCCTTCTTCGGGTAGCTGGAAAACACGCATCCAAAAAACCCTTCCTCGATTGGAAAAACACAAAAGAACGTCATGTGAAGATGCATAGAGTATCTGGTTTACTACGTCCTCGCTACCAACCTTGGTCCCGATCCTGCCTTTTCCGCCTGGTCTCTGGGACTTATACAGGTTAGCAGGCACCCGTTTGATATAACCCCTGCTTGAGAAGGTAACCACCATATCTTCTCGTGGAATGAGATCCTCATCCAGCGTGTCACCTTCTTCGTCCAGGATTATGGTACGGCGTGCGTCTCCGTATTGTTCTTTAACTTGCGTAAGTTCATCGACTATTATGTCCGAAATTTTCTGTTCAGAACCAAGAATTCCTTCCAGTTCCGCTATTTTCTCCAGGATCTCTCTCAATTCTGATAGGATCTTCTCCCTTTCCAGTCCCGTGAGTCTTTGCAGCCTCATCTCCAAAATTGCTTGGGCCTGAAGTTGACTGAGCCCGAAGTTCTCCATGAGAGCCTGTCGCGCTCCTGCAGGATTCTCTGATTTTCTTATAATTTTGATCACATCGTCGAGGTTGTTCAAAGCTATTTTCAGACCTTCGAGGATGTGAGCCCTTTCACGGGCTCTTGCCAGATCAAAACGAGCTCTACGGATCACCACCGCTTTGCGGAATTCAATGAAGCCCTCGAGGATCTGAAGGAGATTCAGGGTCCTGGGGCGGCCATTATCTACGCACAAAAGCTGAATCCCGAAATTGGTCTGAAGCTGGGTATGTCTAAAAAGCTGATTGAGTATGACTTCCGGATTCTCATCTCTTTTCAGTTCGAATACCACACGCATGCCCTGGCGGTCGGATTCATCACGTATGTCCCTGATCCCGGTGATTCTTTTGTCCTTCACGAGTTCGGCAACGTTTTCGACCATCCTGGCCTTGTTGACAAGGTATGGTATCTCGGTGACTACAAGTCTCTGGAATCCTTTACCAGCATCCTCGATCTCGGTCCGGGCTCTCATCCTTACAGAACCTCGACCGGTGGTGTAGGCGTCGATGATTCCCTGTCTGCCATGAATAAAGCCTCTCGTTGGAAAATCAGGACCGGGGATAAAACGTATGAGGTCTACAATTGAAGCATCGGGGTTCCGGATCAGGTAAATCAGTGCATTGATTGTTTCGGATAAGTTATGTGGAGGTATGTTTGTGGCCATACCAACTGCGATTCCCTGGGAGCCGATGACCAGTAGTACCGGAAACCTCGCAGGCAAAACCAGCGGTTCCTGCTGGGAATTGTCATAGTTCGGCATGAAATCGACAGTTTCTTTGTCCAAATCATCCAGAAGAGCAAGACAGATCTTGGACATCCGAACTTCGGTATACCGCATGGCAGCCGGAGCGTCCCCGTCAACACTGCCGAAGTTGCCTTGGCCGTCTATAAATGGATACCGCATTGAAAAAGGCTGGGCCATTCGGACAACTGAATCGTAAACAGCCGTATCCCCATGAGGGTGGTACTGGCCTATGACATCTCCGACTAGCCTCGCAGCTTTCCGATAGGGCCGGTTCCAAAAGTTTCCTGCCCGGTGCATGGCATACAGGATCCTTCTGTGAACAGGTTTCAGGCCGTCCCTCAAATCCGGAAGCGCTCGCCCAACGATCACGCTCATCGCATAATCCAGGTACGACTTCTGGACCTCTTCCTCGATGCCGACGGTGGTCTTCTCGTGGAGCACTGACAAATGCTTTTCCTCTTCGTGTCGAATGTTATCTGGTAAAATTCAGGCGATCAGGGCAAGAAAGGCTTCGGTTATCGGTTTTCCGGCCTATCAGTCATGAATAACTTCAGTAAAACTCTTATTAATATTACCATCCTCCCGGTCGAAATTGCAAGAAGCCGCTAGGTGATAACTTTGTTACCCCTGCCATTGAGCTTATGATATTTAACCCATACAACCAAGACGGTTCAACTAAGGTAAAGACTTTGTGAGAACCCTGAATTCACAGACGGTGAAAGCACCATGAAAAGAGTAGGCTTTTACGTTGTATATTTTTCCATTCTTATCATGGTAAGTCTCAAGTTTATTGAAGTATCGGCGCGCATTTTATTTCGGGACAGTTCCTGTGACGTTCATCCACTATCGGAATTCCAGCACGATTCATCTCTCGGCTGGAAAGACATTCCTGCGTGGGGGCGAGGGTGTTTGGGTAGTTAACCCACGATATTACAATATTATATTTTCTTTTTTGATTTCTTTTTTTTCGGCATCGACGCAGGTGTTCAGACTGGTAGCATGTGCAGATTCGGCATTGAACGTGCCCGCCACCCGGATTACTTCGGCCATGTCTGAGGGAATTGGGGAGCAAAAATTTACGTACTGACCGGTTACTGGGTGCTGGAAGCCCAGCGTGGCTGCGTGGAGGGCCTGCCGTTTCATAATTGCGACGCATTTTTTCAGAGTCTGGTCGATGGATCTCTGTTGCTTGTGGATCCTTCCATATACTGGATCTCCCAGGACCGGCAGACCAACAGAAGCCAAATGAACGCGGATCTGATGAGTCCTACCTGTTTCCGGTCTCACTTCCAGCAGCGTAACGATCCTGAAGCGTCGGCTCACGGTCCACCTGGTGACGGCACGCCGAGCCTTCACCGTGGACGTGGAAATCCTTTTCCTGTCCTTTGCATGCCTGCCCAACGGTGCATCGACTATTCCTCGGTCTTGACCAGGGTTTCCACGCACGAGAGCCATGTACATTCTTTGAATCGAATGTTCTCGGAACTGGAGACACAGCGATTCGTATACAAGAAGGGTTTTTGCCAACACCATCACCCCGGATGTATCCCGGTCCAGACGGTGGACCACTCCCCACCGCCCCGGCTCCCCAACCCCAACTATCTCCGGTCTGATGCAAACGACCGCGTCCACAAGGGTCCCGGATGGCCTACCAGCACCGGGATGAACCACTATGCCGGGGGGTTTATCGAGAACGAGGAGGTGGGGGTCCTCGAACAGTATGTGGAACTCCGGAAGCTCAGTTTCTTGTTGGGTTAGAGAGGAACGAGGTTCAGCACAAATGATTTCAACCGAGTCTCCCGGTTTCAAAATAGTGGAGGGCTTTATCGGATGGCCTGAGACCAGAATACTGCCGGAACGAATAAGTTTGGCCACAGAAGACCTGCTCAACCCGGGAGGAAGATGACTGGCAAGAATCCTATCGGCCCGCTCCGGATTAGCATCTTCAGGGATGGCGAATTCCATCCTGTTCAGTGTCTCTCCAGTGCTGCTGAGACAAGTTCCGGGATCATGGTCGGCTGGCCTTGGAGTAATGTCCTGGGATCCATGTAAACGGCATCGTCTTTAACCAGCGCTATTATGGGAGGGATTCCTGCCCGTAAACCCTGTTCCAGCCTCGCCGCAGATACTGCTCGGGGGCGGATCATCACTCTAGGGCCTGGAAGTTCTCCCATGGGAAGCGCTCCGCCACCCACCCTTCCTATCCCTCGTTCGATGCTGACCTGCGCCATTTCTCCCAGACGTTCCCGAAGCCCGTCAGCCAGTGAAGCCGCCGCTTCACAGAGCTGTTCCTCTGATTTTGTTATCATTTCCAACGTGGGAATGCCGGCAGCCGGACTTCCCGGCCGGGTATACTCTTCAAGAGTAGCTTCCAGAGCTGCTAGAGTCAGCTTGTCCATTCGTAGGGCACGGGCCAGGGGATCAGATCTCATTGTTTCTATTAAATTTTT
>CAIXMD010000304.1 GCA_903920415.1 uncultured Desulfomonile sp. | reverse complement strand
GCCCTCAAGATAAGATACAATGATCGGCTCGTATGCCTTGGCGTCCATGAGCTGTCCGGAAGCTTTGAGCGTCCGGGTTTGCAGTTTCCCGTCCAACGTTCCCAGTGGGAGGTTCACGTTCTGCGAGGTGATCGCGTTCTTGACCTCGTTAATGCCAATTTGCTTGGCTGCAAGGAGGTCCGGGTTTATGTACACCCGTACAGTGAACTTCTGTTGGCTGTAATTCATCACCTGGGCCACACCCGGTATCATGGAGAGCGCATTGGAAACGTAGGTTTCTGCGTAATCATTCACCTTGTACAGGGGCATCGCGTCGGAGTGCATGACCATGTAATAAATCGGCCTCTCCGCAGGGTTTACTTTGGAAAAGGTGGGAGGACTCGGCATATTGGGAGGAAGAAGGCCGCTCGCCCTGGTAATGGCAGCTTGAACATCCATGCCCGCAGCGTCTATCTTGCGGGAAAGATCGAACTGGAGATTGATGGTGGTCTTACCCTGGTAGCTGTTTGAGTTCATTGTTCTCAAACCCTCAATGGATGAGAACTGCTTTTCCAGAGGCGTGGCCACACTGGAAGCCATGGTTTCGGGGTCGGCTCCCGGCAACAAAGCGGACACGGATATCGTTGGGAAATCAACCTGCGGCAATGCGGAAACCGGTAGTTTCAGGTACCCGATGGTGCCGAAGAAGATCATGGCCGCCATGATGGTAGAAGTCATAACAGGACGGCGTATGAACAACTCCGTGAGATTCATGGCTCTTGAGTTCTGCTTTCGCCCCTTTTGGGCCCGCCGTTCTTGCCTGGTTTCTCAGGACCTGCCGATTGTTTCATCTTTTGCAGTTGTTCCCGGGTCACAATCTGAGCCCCGGGGTGCAGCAAGAGCTGTCCGTCCGTGACCACTCTCTCCCCCGCTTGCAGACCTTCGGACACCACCTGCATGTTCCCGTCTCTGCGGTTGGCCTGGATCGGTCGCATGGCCACGGTCTGATCCTGGTTTACCGCCCACACGTACTGGCCTTGGGGTCCGTCATTGACAGCCCTTTGTGGGACCAACACTGCGTCAAGAGTGACCGTAAGCTTCAGACGGACTTCGACAAACTGTCCAGGCCACAGTCTGGATTCAGGATTGTGAAAAGTTCCTTCCAGCATGATCATTCCGGTTTTCGGGTTGATGTAGTTGTCTATCAGTGTCAAGGAGCCGGTCTCCGGCTTATCGTTCCCGAGAATCAATACTTGAACTTCCAATGGGCCATTGGTGTTATATTTCATTATCTGCTTCAGGAATTTTCCGGGAACGGAGAACTTTACTCTGATGGGTCGTATCTGCTTGATGGTGACCAGCTTGTCCTGGTTGGCTGTGACGATGTTAAAAACATCTATGTATCTCTCGCCCGATTCACCATCCAGCGGCGACTTGATGAAACAATACCCCAGGTTGAGCCTGGCGGTCTCAAGTTCAGCCTGATTCAGCTCTCCCTGGTAGAGCTTCGAATTCATGTCCACTTCTTTAGTCTCTAACTGCTCCTGGCTGACAGCTTTTTCAGCGTACAGGGTCTGGAACCGCAGGAACTCTCTTTTGGCCTGTTCGTACTGGACTCTGGATTGTTTGAGTTTTGCCTCGCTCTCTTTGACTTTGGCTTGAAACGGTTCGGGATCAATGGTAAAAAGATCTTCACCCGCGGTCAGTGGGTCACCTGCCTTGAAGAAGGTTTTGATGATTTCTCCCGTGACCCGGGATTTCACGTCCACGGTGTTGAATGCTGCGACATTACCGATCGCATCAATGAAGACTGGCGAGTCCTTGAGAAGAACCTCGACTATTTCAACTGGTATGGGCGTATTCTGCTTCTTGACCTCTTTTTTTGTTTTTCCGCAACCGCTCAATGCGAGACACAACACGCACAACGGCACGAGCAATTTTATCAGGCAGGTCTCGAAGCTGCCCGCATCTTTCGATTTATTCTTCATATTGTCTACCCTGTCGGCCAAACGAGGTTGCCCAGGTCAGGTATTCTTCGACGAACCATCTGGTACTTCTATCACCTCGACTCAACGCTTTCAAGAGACTCTCCTGCGTTCCAGCGATGAAGAATGAAGAGTGCTCCGGTGGTAAATTGCCTGCCTTCAAACTTAAGAATTTTGTGGCGAATCGGTGGGAGAACGCAAATTGACTTCCTTTCAGCTATACTATTTCACCTGCTCAATGTAGCTTTTCAGATCGAGAGTGAGTATACTTATAAATCTAAGGTTCTTTCAAGGCGGCTACAGAAGCAATGAAACGATTCTTCGTTTTTTCGGTAATTTATCTCTGTTTGGCGCTGGTGCACCTTGCGTGTGCGGCACAGATCAAGGATACTGAATCGGCGACCCACGACGGCGACTCGTCTTCCCACAGCATTGTGGACACGTACACCTTCCCAGGATTCAAGGTGATCCAGTTTACTCTTCCCGTACTATCAATTTACTCCTACATGTTGATCAGCGACGGGGAAGCACTTTTGATAGACCCGGTTCGAGACATTTCCTTCTATCTGGAAATAGCCAAGAAGGAAGGCGTAACGATTAAAGGGGTCTATTTGACCCATTCTCACGCTGATTTTGTGGCGGGCCATTCGGAAATAGTAAAGGCTATCGATTGCCCGATCTATCAAAGTCACAAATCCGGAGTCCTCTATCCGATCAAGACGCTCGATGAGAATTCGGTCATTCACGTCGGCCAAGCCACCTTGAAATTTTTGGATACGGCTGGCCACGCTTTCAGGACAGCTTGACCAACAAGAGCCTGTAGTGCTCGTTTGCAACTCCGCCTACCGTTCCAGCATGGCTGTCGGGATACTGGAACGCAAAGGATTCAATAAGGCAAGAAGCCTGGAAGGGGGAAGCGAGGCCTGGATCAACGCAGGCCTTCCCGTATTCGAGGCCGTCAAACCATGCCCGGACGCGGCGACGGAAACCGCCCCCAAAGTGCAGGAACCGACGGTTCAATCTACACTGCCTGCCTTGAAGGAGACCGAGACGCCCGCATCGATCCCGGCCAAAACCATGCGAACAAAACCCAAAGTACCGGAAGTCGGATGCTGAAGGATCTCAAACTCAACGGGGCAATTATGATACGATCAGTTATTGACGCAACGAGCCGGTAGGGAATTACAGCACGAGGAAAAGAGATATGAGGGTGTTCATAACCGGTGGTACCGGCTTTGTTGGGACCAATCTGGCAAAGTTTCTGATTGATCGAGGGGACCAGGTAACCATCATGGCCCGGAATTTCAAGTCCCAGGGAACGGACCAGAAAAACCTGGACTTTGTGGCTGGAGATGGAATGAAGCCGGGCAAATGGCAAGAGGTCGTCCCTCAACATGACCTACTGGTCAACCTCGCTGGTGTGTCCGTTTTTAAGAGATGGGATGACTCTTACAAGAAACACCTGAGGGACAGTCGCATTCTCACCACACGTACTCGTGTGGACGCCATTCCTTTAGAACCACGATCTCCCATTACTCTCTTGAGCACATCAGGAACCGGCTATTACGGATTCACCGGAGATGAAGAATTGGCGGAAGAGACTCCTCCCGGCAATGACTTCTTGGCCAACCTCGCCCAGGATTGGGAGGCTGAGGCTCGAAAGGCAGAGACCAAGGGGGTGAGAGTAGTAATAGCCCGCTTCGGAATAGTCCTCGGAAAGGATGGCGGCGCATTGACTCAGATGGCACTCCCATTCCGATTTTTCGTCGGCGGTCCGGTAGGGAATGGGAAGCAATGGGTTCCTTGGATCCACATTGAGGACCTTTGTCGAGCAATGCTGTTCTTAGCCCAAAAACAGGACATCCAGGGTCCAGTGAATTTCACGGCGCCTGAACCAGTGAAAAACAAGGATCTCGCCAAAGCCATTGGGAAAGCAATACACCGCCCATCTTTTATGCCTGCGCCTTCTTTCATGATCAAATTGGTCCTGGGTGAGTTTGGATCAGTGATCCTAAAAGGCCAGAGGGCAGTTCCCAGAGTTCTTCAAAGATGCGGGTTTTCTTTCAGATATCCTGGAATCCAGGAAGCGGTGAGTAGTCTTCTGGCTGCTTGATCATTTGATGACAGCCATAACAGCTTCTCGCGTCAAGAGCTTCAAACCTTGAGGTTCAATCGGCGGAAGCTGGTTGTGAGCCAGCGTATTTTTTGGCCGGAGCTTCATGAACCCGGCCTGCAATCCTACATACGTTACAGAGGTGATCCATGAATATGAGTGAGTATTTTGAGAAGACCGAGGGCTACGGCGTGCTCGCCACAGCCGACTCCTCCGGCAAAGTAAATGCTGCCGTATATGCGCGTCCCCATTTCATCGATGAGACCACGGTAGCATTCATCATGGGGGAACGGCTCACCCACGGCAACCTCGAGACGAATCCCAACGCAGCTTATCTCTTCATTCAATCTGGGAAGGGATACTCGGGCAAGCGACTCTACCTCACCAAGATACGAGAGGAATTAAACGATGAACTCGTCGCGAGCATTTGCCGACGTTGCGACTACTCCATGCACAAGGGACAGATGACGCGGCATGTCGTTTTCTTCACCGTGGAGAAAGTATTACCACTCATTGGCGCGGGCGCTTGATCTTGTCCTGGATCAGGACCGTGGTAATGAGGGAGATACGATCAATTTCTCATGAAAATCGAGGCCCGATTTTACTAGCTTCAGAAGTATAGTGCTGGTGACTATAGAATCATTCGCTTCTGAAGACGGAAGAGATGACTTAAGTTGATATTGTCCTTCATCAGTCAGTCGATACTTTTCTTTTTAATCTCAAATCCAGGCGAGGAGGTGTCAGAACCTTGATATATTAAAACGGTACGCTCATGCTTCGACAAGGCCAAGGAAGATTGACTCGACCGATGCGGTTCCCGTTTGTCACCGCACCTTGTGGGTTCTGTAATTTCAAGCGTTGTTGCTCAAGGAGCTGATCGACGGTTCACCAAGTATATCCCTGCAGCGACTAGCCCCAGGCCGATGCACAGCAACAACGTGATCGATTCCCGAAGGACTAGGCCGCTCAACAGCACCCCGAACAACGGAGTAAGAAAAGTGAAGGCAGCCAGTCGGCTGACCGGGTAACGATGTATCATGCCGAACCATGCCAGATAGCTGATGAAGGCCACCACCACGCATTGATACACAAGTGCGGCTAACGCAACTGGGTCAGGAGAGACTTCCATACCCCATTCAAAAGCTATGGAACCGACGGCCAATAAGGGGATGGAAAAGAAAAGCTGCGCGAATAGTGTCTGAAAGTGGGTTATGGGTGTATTCAATATGAATTTCTTTACATAAACTGTTGTGACAGCCCAGAGCAACCCTGTGCCGAGCACCATAACATCACCCACCCAGTGCAGTTCCCCCAATGTTTGTGTTCGAGAGCCGAATACAAGGATCACACCGATGAAAGCCACACATATCCCCATGGCCTTTGAGAAGTGAAGCCTATCATCATGCAATATGAAATGAGCCATAAGAGCTGTTGCCAAAGGTTGCGTATAAACAAATATGGC
>CAIXMD010000303.1 GCA_903920415.1 uncultured Desulfomonile sp. | reverse complement strand
GTCCACAAGTGGGACCCGTACGCCGGAAAGCACCGCAAGTTTTGGTGGGGTGTAAACTAAGGGGAGAGATCGGCCCGACACGAAATTATACCCCAGGCCGACAGCAGAAGCCGCAGCAGCTATCATCAACGCTCTGACCAGTATGCCCGCATATACTTTCATCGTCTTATCAAGGTGCTGATTGTTGTCAGGAAGTGCGCCTCGCGAAGAATTTGTTCGATGTTTGAAAGATCGTTCAACTGAGTGCCCTCGTTGTTTCGGATGAACCTCAAGTCATTTTCGGCTTTTGGGCAAGGACTTGCCTTGTGCGCTCTGTGTCTCTTCCTATTTGCGCTCTTAAATCTTCCGCACTGCTAAAAGTCATTTCAGGCCTCAGCCGTTCAACCATATATGCTGTTATAAATTCTCCGTAAAGATCCCGTTCGAAATCCAGTATATGGACCTCGTATGAGACCTGGCGGTCCTTGAATGTCGGATTGTACCCGATGTTCATGACTGCCGGGTGGATGTCTTCTCCTGTGAGGCAATATACCGCATAGACGCCCTCGGGTGGATGCAACTTGACTTCAGGCTTGATATTTGCCGTGGGGAAGCCTAGTCCCTTGCCGCGGTGGTGTCCGTGAATGACCCTGCCCTCGATGGTAAACTCTCTTCCCAGCAAATAGTTTGCCTCGGCAATCTCCCCTCGCGCAAGATGCTCTCGTATTCTGCTGGAAGAAACAACTATTCCTCCGTAACGTACAGGTGGAACCACATGTACAATGAATCCCAGTTCGTACGCCATTTTGCGTAGTGTGTGAGAAGTGCCGGCACGGCCTTTGCCGAAACGATAATTTTCCCCGATGAACAAGTTTCTGGTGCCGAGTTCCTCCACCAATACGTTCTCCACAAACTCCTCAGGAGACTGGGCGGCGAATTCAGTGGTAAACTCTGCCAGTACAAGGACGTCAATTCCAAGGCTTTCAAGGATTCTCACCCTCTCCCGGGGAGTGGTTATTCTTGGAATTTCCGGTACCTTGTTCAGCACCAGGCGAGGATGTGGATCGAATGTGTAGACCACGGCATCCCTGCCTTTGCGGTGTGCCGTCTCCACCGTGCGCCTGAGAATCTCCTGATGCCCCAGGTGGACACCATCAAAATTTCCGAGGGCCACTGACGGAGCAATGAAGTTTAGATAGATCTTTTCGCGAACGCGAACGATTTCCATGTGCAGCTACAGAGGTTCTTTAACAAATTCTATGGTTTGTGGACCGGTTTCGGAATGCTGGAGTAAAGATTAAATTGTCCTAGCCGTGTGACCGGTAGGATGATCCAGTTTCTTGACTCCGCATTCTTGTTAATTCATTGCTCACGCACATTTACTCAACGCACTCTTAACAGGACATCATAAGTCCTTTGAAACATTTATTTCTTCTCTGTGGAATCCCCGGTATTTTCAACATTCATTATGGGAACTTCGCTTCGGCATACAGATGATGCATCCACCTGTTTCTGGAGATCCGAGAACTCTTTTGACTTCTGGTCAAGACTTTTTTTCATGAGTTGGTTTTCAGCTTCAAGTGACTCAATCTTTTCGTTTAAATCGTTAACTTCTTTCTGGTGTCCTTTATCTGTCTTGATCATCCTCCGCTTTTCCCGGAGCCATTTAAGCTGTGTAATGAAGTCTCCTAGTGCTGCAATAATGATTCCGATGGAGACGCAAAAAGTTACGAGTTCCCAGAACGCCACTTTGATGGGCTCGGACAAACCGAAATAATTAATCTGCAGCTCTATATCCTTGTTTTTCATGAACAGTGAGATCACCAGTATGACGAAGGCAAGTTCGATCAGCCTCTTTATGAGCCTCATTTCTCCTCCTCTTTGGAAACTTGGGGATAAAGTTTTGTAAATCCCTCCTGCAATTTTTTGCATGAAATGCCAAGGTGCTCTGGAATTACTTTAATATCGGCAAGCACCGGCATAATGTTGGTGTCTCCATTCCAGCGAGGAACTATATGATAATGCACGTGCTCTTCAATACCGGCCCCGGCTGATTTTCCCAAATTAATGCCGATGTTGAAACCGTCCGGCCGCATCACATGCCTGAGAACCTGCAGGGCACGACAAACTTCCTGGACGAGGAGGCTATTCTCGTCCGGCTCGAGCAAACAGATATCGGGAACATGTCGATAGGGAACGACCAGGAGATGGCCGTTATTATACGGGAACTTGTTCATCATGGTGAACGCACACACGGCTCGATGCACGATCAGATTATCATCGTCCTCTTTTGCTGCCGGTTTAGTACAAAATATGCAGCCTGATTCTTTTTCTTCACCCAGTATGTAATCTATTCTCCAGGGTGCCCAGATTCTTTCCATGTTGATTTGATCTCGCAGTCGGTTTTCAGCCGGCTCTCACACATCCAAAAGTAAGCAGCCGTAGTTTATTCCATTGAGGTGAGAAAGATTTCGCCGGATCATGCTCCGCACAATGTTTTACAGCATAGGAATCAAGGTCCTACTGACATGAACTTTCCTTCAATGCCGTCTTGAGAGACCTCTACAATGCCCACGGTTCTCAATCCCGAGTAAAGCCTATGGCCGGCAGATCCAGGGTTAAACATGTACGTGCCCTCCACTTTACCCCAGAACGGGACGTGGGAGTGGCCGTAAACTATCAAGTCCGGTTTCTCCGAGCCGAATTTCAGAAGTATTCTCTGAGCCAAGCCTTCTTTTGAGCCCCATCCGTGAATCAGCCCGATACGCTTGCCCTCTGCAGACAGAATACGAACCTGAGGGACAGCTTCCAGCACATCGTAGTCGTCCATATTTCCTGAGACCGCGATGACCCCGCCTTCTTCGAGGCGATCCAGAACTCTCCGGCTCACTATGTCCCCCGCGTGAAGAATCATTTCCGTGCATGCCAGCAGATCTTCAAGTATGCGGTCAAGTAATGGATCAGGGCTGGACAGATGGGTGTCAGAAAGGACTCCGATTTTCATATTTGTCAATCATTTCCAGGCCATTCCGGTGAACTGCCGTTAACTGACCTCAGAACCATGTCTCCTCCCAAAACAATCGTTTTCCCGGCAATAAGAATTATAGACCCCACGTCGGAGTAAGCATCGGCTCGTTTGAGGACCGAGGCAAGACCTTCACCAGCAGATAAGCGGTCTCCTATGTCCTTTGCAAAGGCTGAAGCCCAGCAGGCGGAACGGGAAACTACGGTTACAGCGTTGACTCCTTTGCCGGGGACAAGAGTGGAGATACCAAAAGATTTCTGGTACGAGGGCAAAGCCAGAATGAGGCGTTCGTGAAAAGGTGATCCTTTGGCGTAGAGGTAAACATCAAGAGGGAATGCACACTTGACAAAAGAATCTCCCCCACTCGAAACTATGAGATTGGGTGAATCCGAAGCCAAGTCTCGCCCGACAAAGTCTGCAATTGCCCCACTCATGCATGACATGGGAGCAACTCCGGTAGAACGGCTGGAAAGATCACAGTATCGGACAATTTCCGGAGCACTGGCATATATCTGGATCGGCGAGGCAGTCTCACGAAACGCAGGGTGTTGCCTGAGATATTCCTCGATCTGATATCTGTATCGGAAAACAGAATCCTTAGCTTTAGGGCCAAGGTCCGTACGCGCTTGAATGTGGAGGTTGGTTTCGCGGACCTCCACTTCAAAGCTGACGGACTGGGCCAGCGGGATTCGATTCCGGTAATTCTTCCTCTCGTAGATATCGTAAACAGATGGCATCGTATCTGCCCACTCTCTTCGAAGGCCCGATTTAAGTGTAAAGCTCTTGCCTCAGTTGAAGGTGATTATTCATCGGCCCCTGCGATTGTGTCAAGAATAATTTCCCACGGCCGTCTACCCCCTGACTCTTTTCAGTCATATGGCTCGACTTGAAATCTCATGAATGAAAATACCATTCCTACCAGGAATCTAAAATGCATCTGAACTCTGTGGGATGGTTGTCCATCAATGATAAGAAAACGAGCATGTGCAGGAGCCCATCAGAGCAGCGTTACGGAAGGTTGACACCAATCAACCTCTCGGCCTGTAAAGAGACGTCACTCAGTCTGATCCGCCTCAATCACCAGGACTTCTCCTTCCTCCCCCTTCCAGGCCTTCACGTATCAGGGAGGGCAAGTCATAGGCTCGTATCTGGCTTTTGGACCTCAGAAAAGCCAGCCAATCAGTCTTCTTACGCTCCAGCGTCACCAGCCTCACGCCGGAAAGTTCCGGCAGTTTCTCCACGGCAAAGTCCGTTATCGTGCCCTCCAACTTAGGAGTGCCCCATTTTTCGTCCAGTGCATCACCGTTCCACAATAAACCCAATACTTGCCCTTCTTCCAGCATCTTGCTACGGCCGAGTAGCCGCATGGTTTTGGAGCTATGAGAGATGACGACAATCTGTTGAGTCTTGTCACCGTCAATGTCCATGGACATAATTCGTGGACGAAAATAGACGTCGTCCTTTTCGTCATCCGATCGAATAGAATCTCTGCTTGTCTGCTTTTCCGGCCCGGCCCATCTCAGTAGAACGTCCGACCCTCCGTAGAATGCCTTGGAAACGTACATCCTTTTTCCGTCAGGACTGTAGATACGGAGATGATCATTCCTGTCATAAACAGCGATGAGCGGCTGCCGTTTTCCCTCGAAATCTCCGATGGTGAATCCGAAGACGGGAATTTTAAGGGGGATCCCGAACCTGCCTTCCATTGCCAGTTGGTCTCCCTTGTCGGTCAGGCGATATACCGGACCATCATACATATTTCTCAGGCCCTTTTTCTGGCCGAGAAGAATCGGCCCCTGAGTAGGATAAACAATTACTCTCAGAAAATAATCAAAATCTCTTATGACTGGTTCCAGAGCCCCATTTCTATATTCGAGCACAAAAGAAGCGAGAGTCCCGCGATTTTGAGCTGAGACGTATATTCTTGCTGGGCCCTGTTTACGAAATTTTGCCACGTCGACGCTCTTCAGTTCCATAGTGCGTGCCGAGTATTCGGCCACACGATTCAATTTTCCCGCGGACAATCGGTACAAGTACACATTATGAGGATCAATCACCACTATCTCGTTTTGCCCGTCACCATCCACGTCGCCGATTCCCATGCCTACCGCAAGCAAGTCAAGTTCCTGGCTTTTCCACACCCTGTCTCCATCAGAGTGCCTTGATTCCGCACCGGACGACGATCTTCCCTCCGGGCGACGCTCCGAGATGACTATTCGAGTTCCTTTGGAGCCGGAATCATTCTTTTCTGTTAGTTGCTCTGAATTATAATGCTCACCCAATGCGTCGGATACCATTTGTCCCGGTTTCAGGCTATCACTGAGAAGTGGATCCTGGGCCCGTCTGTCAAGAGAATCAACCACACCAGCAAGAGAATCGCTGAACTGAGAATTTCCAGAAGAACCAGGGGAGGCAGGAAATATACCTGCAACGAGTAATATGACAAAGACTCGGTGAAAAGCACTCATTTGTTGGGCTCCGATAGCATCGCCGAAAAGTTTCTACCGGATGTTTACCATCTTGGGAGTACAAGATCAAACATCATTGAGAACTTGGGGTTGCAAACAAGAACTTGTGCGGCACAGGGGTCTTAATATTGTGGGTATTGCTGCGACGTATCATCCTATCAATTGGAGGATGCTTTGCAACTATACCGAGTGAGAAATAGTAAGGTTGGAAAGGTTTGCGACCGACTATATAAAGTACATGTACTTGTGGT
>CAIXMD010000302.1 GCA_903920415.1 uncultured Desulfomonile sp. | reverse complement strand
GGCTGAAAAATATCTCGTCCTGATTCGAGAAATAATTCAATGAAGCCTCATCTGGTTTTATTTTTCACCCGGGGCGTGTCTCTGCGAACTTGGAGCATGGTCGGCATGCTGGATAGAGAAGTAGCCCTGTACAACTACCTCGGCAAAAAGGGCTTCCAGGTGAGTTTTGTGACTTACGGGGACTCTTCGGATCTCAGTTATTCCGGACGATTGGGAGATATCAGGATCCTCTGCAACGAATCAAATTTGCCTCCAGGACTTTACGAAAACCTGCTTTTCGCCGTGCATGGCCAAAGCCTGGGGAGTGCGCATATCATCAAGACAAATCAGACATATGGTTCGGAAACAGCGTTATGGGCAGCCCGATTTTTTCGCAAGCCCTTCATAGCCAGGTGCGGTTACATGTGGTCCAATAATGCATCACGAGAGCACGGACAGGATTCTTTCGAGGCATTGGAAGCCCGACGAGTCGAGAAGAAAGTTTTCTCGGCAGCCGACAGGATTGTGGTCACGACCGAAACCATGTTGTCGGATGTGGTGAACCGGATTCGCTCAGCAGTCTCAAGGGTGACGGTGATTCCCAATTATGTCGATACGGACGTCTTCAGGCCTTACGGCAAGGATCGCTATCCGAACACCTTGCTTTTCATTGGGCGTATTGCACCTGAAAAAAACCTGGACGCCCTGCTCGAAGCTATCTTGCCCCTCAACGTGAAGCTGGTATTAATAGGTGAAGGAAGGCTGCGAGCAGAACTTCAGCGACGATTCTCTGCGCTCAACGGGCGCGTGACATGGGAAGGAAATGTCTCCAATTCTGAGCTTCCAGCCTACCTTAACCGTGTGGGACTCTTTGTACTCCCCTCCCTGTATGAGGGTCATCCGAAGGCTTTGTTGGAAGCTATGGCGTGCGGTGTTCCGGTAATTGGGGCTGATTCGCCTGGAATACGAGATCTGATATCCCACAGTGAGACAGGCTATCTTTGTGGAACGGATTCTTTGAGTATCCGTAAAGCTATCGAACATCTTCTGAGCAACCCCAATTTGTGCACGGAGATGGGCAAAAACGCACGAAACTATGTAGTCAGATATTATTCTCTTCAAAGGATAGGCGAGTTGGAACTGTCAGTGCTCAAGGAGTTGGTAACACACTAATGGAAAAACAAGGCCTTGATCTATCGGCACAATGCATGGACGAGTTAACGAGCGAGGATCTCCAGCGATTTATTATCGGTGTGGTAACCCATCGAGTCGAATCACTGCCGCCAAGAGATGGCCTGCGGTTCCTTTTCGGCCTTGACGCGTCATTGTATGAGTTGCAGGGCCGGTTATCGGTGGCCTATGGAGGCGGTGTCCACACCAAGCACCGGCACACCCGTTATCATGACTTTTTTACCGGGCGGATAAATCCAGGGGAGCGCGTTCTGGACATAGGCTGTGGAATCGGGGCACTGGCCTTTGATGTGGCTGATAAATCACGCGCTCAAGTGGTTGGAACGGATTTGAGTCCGGACAATATCGCTATTGCGAACACACGGTACCATCATTTCAACATCACCTACCAGGTTGGAGACGCTCTGCATATTTCAATGGATGGAAACTTTGACGTGGTCATACTTTCCAACGTCCTGGAACATTTGCGTCAAAGACCTGAATTCCTCCGCCGGGTGGTTGGAACGATTCATCCGACGCGAGTACTTCTGAGAGTGCCTCTCTTCGAGCGTGATTGGCGAGTGCCTTTGAAAGAGGAAGTCGGCATAGATTACAGGCTGGATCCGACTCATTTCACCGAATATACCCTTGAAAGCTTTGCTCTTGAAATAAAGGAGGCAGGGCTGAAGGTAACGCATCAAGAGGTGCGCTGGGGAGAGATCTGGGCTGAGGCAGTTCCGCAATAGTTAATGATGAGACGAATTTTATACGACGTTGCCTTTAAACCGTGAAAAATCTTAGTCCACGGCTACTTCTTTCATGGCAACTTGGTTTTAGGAGGCCTACATGGAACCGGAAGGTC
>CAIXMD010000301.1 GCA_903920415.1 uncultured Desulfomonile sp. | reverse complement strand
GGCCGCTTTCCAGTCTTGTGGATCGAGGCAGCCTTGGGAAGAGTCTGAACTTCATAGTGGAGATCAAGTCAAATGGGGCAGCGTTTGACTGGGAGTTGGCGGTTCCCCTTGCCGACGGAATCACTATGCTCAATTTTTCCGGGGCTATCACAAAAGAAAAATTGTTGATTGTGGCGGCAAAGACAAGGGCGGAAGCGGAACAGTTTCTTGAGGAACTGATGAGGATTGGGAACGAACAGGTTAACGCCCTTCGGGCCGCACTCAAAGATCGTTCAGATTTGGTTCGCCGAGGAGCAGATCGAGATGTCGCTCTTTATGATGAACTCGGTCGCCTCAACAACGAGCTAGCCAATTTACAGCGTGAGCTAAGCAAGAAAAACGCTGAACTGGAACGGCTGAATGAGCAAAAGAACCATTTCCTGGGAATAGCTGCGCACGACCTGCGTAGTCCTTTGAATGCCATCCAGATGTATAGCGAATTCTTGCTCGAAGAATCACAAAGCGTGCTGGACCAGGAACACCTTGAGTTTGTTTCTATAATTCATGCTTCCAGTGAGTTCATGCTGCGGCTGGTCAACGATCTCCTGGACGTTGCAAAGATTGAATCCGGGAAATTGCAGCTCGACTTGGACCTAACGGACCTGGCATCATTGATAGAACACAACGTTGCCGTGAACAGGGCTCTTGCTGCCAGGAAAGGCGTTGAAGTACAATTCAGAAGCAACGAGATTCGACTGGAAATATTGATTGACGGGGCCAAAATCGAGCAAGTGCTCAACAACCTGATCACAAATGCCGTCAAGTTTTCACCATCTGGAAGCGTCATAGAAGTTCTTCTCGCAAAATCTGAGAATAATGCTGTCATATACGTTAGAGACCAAGGTCCGGGCATACCAGTCGCTGAACTCGACAACCTGTTCAAGCCTTTTCAAAGGACTAGTGTAAAGGCCACGGCAGGGGAGCAGAGCACAGGGTTAGGGTTGGCCATTGCCCGGAGAATAGTCCTGGGCCATCAGGGGAAAGTTTGGGTGGAAAGTGAGGTGGGCAAAGGATCCACATTTTACGTATTGCTTCCAATAGAAACACACCGATGATCTCTATTGGTACAATGTCCTCAGACCAGAGGATTCGCATATTCGGTAGAAAAGCGGAAATGAATCCTGTTCCCCTTAACCTGAACCGTCAAGTTGATGAGGTGACGAAGCTCCTGACGCGTCCCGCGTAGGCCGATCATTGGCTTGCCTCTAGTGCGTGCCGATCACGACTGACTTTGTATTCATACTGTCCGGATTCATCAGACAGGCCGGTAAATTCCATTACCGGCGCCTTGCCCGGGGCAGCAGAGGTTCTGAAAATCATTCGCTTATCGCCGCGAATAATCATCAGACCGTCCCAATCCGGCCCATTGGCCGGCACCACAGCCACTTCATCGGACGGCGCTGGGTCTGCAATCAGATCTCTTCCATGAGAGTTGCGGATGGGTACGCTTTTCAAGGCCAATATATGCAACAAAGTTGGCAAAATATCGGAGTGCACAGTAGCAGTAGAAATTTTTCTGGGCTCAACTCCCGGTCCTACCATGAGAAACGGAACTCGCATCTGGATTTCGGACATTCGACTGCCGTGAGTGAACACCCCGTCCTCACCCATCGATTCCCCATGGTCACCTGTGATCATTATGATATTACGGTTCAGATCGATTGAGCGGAGCAGTTTCATCAGTTCGTCCTCCAGAAACAACACTGCGTTCGCATACCGGTTCATGTGATTTTGAATCTGCGCTCTAGGATTGAGAAACTGCCAAATGCCTGGAGATTCTTTAAAGATTTCAAATTCAGGTGGAAACGAGTATCTGTAATGGGAAGAAACGAGATAAAAGAACACAAATTGGGGTCGATCCTCAGAGGATTTGACAATCCTCTTTACGTGGGCCAGCTTCCTACGATCGGAATCCGGCCAGTCATTCATGCCCTTGAGGGTAAATTCGCCCTCTGTAATGAAGTTGTCGCAAGATCTCCCGTTGATAAACTGGTCTAGGCGCCGAAAGCCTTTCACCTCACCAGATGTTAGAAATGTGATCTGGTAGCCGGATCGCCGCAAGGACTCAAGCATCTGCGCAGGGATCTTTCGGTCCAGGGTTTGGTGGTATCCGAGTGGAGCCCTGCCGTAGAGCAACGAGAATAGGCCTAGGTGGGAGCAATTAGATCCTGAATAATGCCGTTCGAGGCGAAGTCCCCGCTCAGACCACGCGTCGAGTTTCCCCATCTGCCCCGGACCGATCGCAGAGTGACGAAAGCTCTCTATAATTATCAATATTATGTTGGGAAGCCCCGGCTTCTTGACGAAGGCAGACGCATCACTTGGCCCCGGATCTAAGGCGTCCCAAAGCAGCTTGGTAGCAGCCGGCTCGTCTTGATGATTCAGCATACCGCTTTGAGCCGCGATGCGCTTTTCCTGCTGTGAATCAGATCCAAGCTGAGTTTCCCATGCGTCCTCATTGTGTCCGAAAAGATTGCCAATCCGACCCACGTTCAGGTTGATCGGAAAAAAACGTTTCAGATAAGCGATGTTCCTCGTCGGAGCAATCACATCGTAATTCCGAAGGTTCACAACCCATGCTAATCCGGCATCATTTACCGCAGCATCGTCTATCGTAATGTCAGCGAAATCGAAATCCTGCCGGATACGATTTGCGTACAGTGTAAGGCGCTGAGTCTCACGATCTGTCCCTGAATGCCCACCGGTCAGTAAGCTTGGGCTTGTCGATCGATTGTGTTTCAGCCCAATTCGAGATGCAAGGTCCTCGGTAAAACGTTCCAAGGGTTTCCTCAGACTAGGGATGAGCGGCATAGTGGCGTAAATCCAGTCCCGATGTCTTGAGAACTCCAAAGCCGGGAGTACGCCCAGTACGAAGAGAATAAGACACAAGGTCACAATGGCTGGCGCAGGGTGCGAACATAGCCATCTGAAACGACGGACGACCCTCATCGTGATCCATCTCACGACAAGAAAGCAAGCTGGACCCGAAATCACGAAGACAGCCAGGACGAAAAATGCCTCAGAGGTCAATCGTTCCCCTGCCCACTGCCCGATATTTAGATCAGGGTTTTCGAGCATATCCCGTATATTGGGAAGATAGTCCCAAACGTGATAACCCGCAAAGCTAACTGAAACAAGATCGAAAGCCATGAAGTAAAATATGACTATCCAGAGTAGATTCAGGGTTACGGCAGCGGCTCGCCACCGTCCTCTAGTAATTAATATTCCCCAAACGATCAGAAATGGGAGAAACCACGCAATTGATTTGGACGCAAGAAGCCAGAACAACAGGACCTTGTCCGACATAGACATGGTCTGGGCCCTCGGACCAGCAATAACCTGGTATCGGTCCCATTCAAAAAGGCATGCAAACAGAAACGAGGTTAATGTCAGAAAAAGGAGTAACGTTAGCCACTGCACTGCCCGAGAATGCTTCTCCAGGTAAACCTTGTAACTGGAATTCTCCTCGTAATGGTCGTAGCTGGGCTGTATTGTGGGTATCAAGATGCCTCCACAAGAAGTACGCACGATTAGAGAGTAATTAATTTGGAATAATAATTCGAATTATCAACAAATTGCAAAGTAATTGCTGCTACGTCGACTTGTCTTCTCGATTATGCGGCTCCATTACCTGTAGTACAGTTTTTCCCGGAGACGAGGCAAAACAGGCTTCTTTAAGGTGAGTTCCGCAACTGGGGCAAACGTCTTCTGTGGTGACCCTTTGCCACTTGTCACTGTCGCTATCGTAAGCCCCTGAGAATGAGACGTATTCAATAGAACATGGGCAATTGGGACATCCTTTTATATTCCAGGTACCCGAATACCATTTGATGCCCTTGGATTCTTCCTTGATGTCGGCAGTGGAAGACCTGGAAAAAATTTGTATTATTAATCCCTTGAACCTTCTCAATAATTCACTCAAGAGGTTGGACCTTTTATCCAGAGTTTTTTCCATTTGCATTCTCCTCCCCGGCCTCCTGATCTGGAGACGACAAAAAATTAGACTTCTTAGCCTTATTCTCTTCTTTCAATAGACTCCTTTGGTTTGGAATCCTCATAACAAACTGAATAATCCGCTGTGTCCGAAGGCCTATAGCCGGCCAATTGATTCGCGTGATATTCTTGCAGGGACATAACCCTGAAGCAATCTCCCCTGTGGAATGACCTAAGGCCGAGCGAGAGCGCGTTTGCACCGGAAAGTGTTGTGAAATAAGGTACATTGTGGTTAAGCGCTGCAAGGCGGATGTGGTACGAATCACGGAGGGACTGTTTATCAGCAGAGGTGTTGATCACTAAAACAACCTCATTTTGACGGATTAGAGGAATAACGTCAGACTCGCTTTCTTCGTGAACTTTGCCCACTCTTGTGCATGCTATCCCTGCACTTTCCAGCGCATACGCCGTTCCCTCGGTACAGACGAAGGAAAAACCACAGGTTGCAAGTCGGCGCGCTACGATGACTGCAAGTTCCTTATCTCGATCGGACACGCTCAAGAATACCTTACCTCCTGAGGGTATAGGAAAATTCGTGCTGTATTGTGATTTTAGGAAGGCAGGACCAAACTCGCGGTCTATTCCCATCACCTCACCAGTAGACTTCATTTCTGGCCCTAGGAGAACATCTACTCCGGGAAATTTTATGAACGGGAATACCGCCTCTTTGACACTCACATGATGGGGAATCACCTCAACGGTAAATCCCACCTCCTTAAGGGTTTTCCCTGCCATCACCCTAGCTCCCACTTTAGCCAAGGGAATCCCTATGGCCTTGGAGACGAAAGGCACCGTACGGGAGGCCCTGGGGTTAACCTCAAGAACAAATATCTCCCCGTCCTTAAGCGCGAGTTGCAAGTTCATCAGCCCTTTCACCTTCAACTCCATTGCCAGCAGCTTGGTAACTCTCCGGATCTCATCCAGGTTAAACCGGCCCAGGCTGTACGGTGGCAATGAGCACGATGAATCCCCAGAATGTATCCCTGCCTCCTCTATGTGTTCCATGATACCGCCTATAACGACTTCTTCCCCGTCACAAACAGCATCCACATCTATTTCTATGGCTCCGGTCAGATAACCATCCACCAATATGGGATGCTCGGGCGATGCCTGAACAACGTGTTTGAGATAATCCTTAAGTTCCCCATGATCATGCACTATTTCCATGGCTCTGCCGCCCAGGACGTAAGAAGGTCTTATCACGAGCGGATAGCCTATCCGTAAGGCTACTTCCATCACTTCCTCGTAAGAATGGGCAATGTCGTTAGGGGGCTGATTCAGACCTAGACCTACAAGCATCTCCTTGAATCGTTTACGGTTTTCGGCGCGGTCGATCGAATCAGGCGAAGTCCCTATGATTGGAACTCCAGCCTTCGCAAGAGGTACAGCCAGCTTAAGCGGGGTCTGCCCGCCGAATTGGACAATCACTCCGTGAGGTTTTTCCTTCTCCGCAATCGCAAGGACATCTTCAAAAGTGAGAGGTTCAAAATAGAGGCGGTCCGAGGTATCATAATCGGTACTGACCGTCTCTGGATTGCAGTTGACCATGATGGTCTCGTATCCGTCTTCTTTAAGGGCGAAAGCTCCGTGAACACAACAGTAATCGAACTCGATCCCTTGACCGATCCGGTTGGGCCCCCCGCCAAGTATCATGATCTTCTTTTTCTCCGTGGTTGCAGATTCATCTTCATCTTCGTAAGTTGAATACAGATAAGGCGTGTGTGCCTCAAACTCGGCTGCACATGTATCTACACGCTTGAAAACCGGATAAATGCCCAGACTCTTTCTTAAGCTCCGAATAGAGTCTTCGGGTTTTCCGATGAGACTTCCCAATCTGATGTCTGAAAATCCATAGGCTTTGGCTCGCCTGAGGTTGTCTCTTCCGGCCTCTCCATCAAAATGGCCGGGTCGCCCAATTTCTTTTTCCATTTCCACAATCTGTTGAATTTGTCCTAGGAACCAAGGATCTATTAGGCAAGCCTGATAAATCTCATCAATATCTATGCCCGCTCTCATTGAATCTGCAATATATAAAAGCCGATCGGGAGACGGCCGGCGGATTTGTTCTAAAATTTCGTTTCGAGACAGACTTGTCTTCAGGCGCGGTTCCAAGCCGTAGATATCAATTTCCAGTGAACGGAGTGCTTTCTGGAGCGACTCTTTGAAAG
>CAIXMD010000300.1 GCA_903920415.1 uncultured Desulfomonile sp. | reverse complement strand
GGCTAAAATTGAAAAAGAAATTCACATAATCCACAACATACCCCGTGAGAATCCCTTCTGGGGACATAGGCGGGCTGAATGGGGTTGTTGCCTGATATCTTCCGCGTAGGAGAGCATAGAGGGTTTGGTTCGCTAAATCTTCCGCAGGATCAGGCAACTCAGCGGAGGGAGCACAAGCGCCACATGCTGATCGTACCCGTGCTGGGAGCCTGCCGAAGTAACGACAACACCTCCATTGCCGACACCACTACCCCCATAATGGACGGAATCGGAGTTGATCAGTTCGCGGTACTCCCCTTGTTCGGGCACCCCCACCCGGTAACCCTGTCTCACCAGCGGCGTAAAATTTAGAATGCAGACCAGGTATCCATTCGGCCCCCTCCTGATGTAAGTCAGCACACTGTTCATGTTGTCATTACAGTCGATCCAGGAGAATCCCGAGGGCTCATGGTCCCAGCTCCACATGGCACTGTCCGTGAGATACAGCCGCCCGAGGTCGGCAAGAAACAGAGACATCTCACTATGAAAGGGGTACTGCAAGAGTTCTCGCTCCAGGCTGCCTTCATGGTCCCATTCATTCCAGGTGGCAAGCTCGGAACCGGCCATGAGAAGCTTCTTGCCGGGATGAGTGTACATGTACCCCAAAAGAAGACGCAAATTGGCGCGCTGCTGCCAGTGTTCACCAGGCATTTTCCGCAGCAACGACCCCTTTCCATAAACCACCTCGTCATGGGAGAGCGGTAGCACAAAATTTTCGCTGTACGCATACATCATGGAAAACGTCAGGTCATTGTGATGGAAATTCCTGTGGATAGGGTCTTTTGAAAAGTACTCGAGCGTATCATGCATCCAGCCCATGTCCCATTTGAATCCGAACCCTAATCCGCCGAGATAAGTGGGTGTAGTCACTCCCGTCCACGCGGTGGATTCCTCCGCGACGGTGAAACAACCCGGAAACAGGCCATAGACCATGGCGTTGAATTCCTGGAGGAACTCGATGGCATCGAGGTTTTCGTTGCCCCCGTACCTGTTGGGCACCCATTCGCCCTCCTCACGGCTGTAATCGAGGTATATAAGGGAAGCAACCGCATCCACCCTGAGCCCGTCCACATGGTACTTGTCCAGCCAGAAAAGGGCATTTCCCACCAGGAAATTCCGCACCTCGTTCCGGCCGTAATTGAATATCAGGGTCCCCCAGTCCCTATGTTCACCCTGTCTCGGGTCTGCATGCTCGTACAGAGCGGTTCCGTCAAACAGCCGCAGGCTGAAATCATCCCGCGGAAAATGCGCCGGCACCCAGTCCAGGATCACACCCACCCCGTTTTGGTGGAGCACATCGACGAAAAACATAAAGTCGTCCGGGGTGCCGAACCGACTGGTGGGAGCAAAATACCCGGTCACCTGGTAGCCCCAGGAAGCGTCGAAAGGGTGCTCCATGATGGGCATGAGTTCAACATGGGTGAAGCCGTATTTTTTGACATGATCCACAAGCGGGAGAGCAATCTCCCTGTAGGTTGCCCACCGGTTGTCTTCTTCCGAGATCCGCAGCCAGGAGCCGAGGTGAACCTCGTAGATGCTCATGGGCCCGGCCAGGCAGTCCCTTGTCCGCCGCTGGTCAAGCCACTCCTGGTCGCTCCACTCGTAATGATCCAGGTCCCACACCCGTGAGGCTGTCTCAGGTCTCAGTTCCATGGCAAAGGCATAGGGGTCTGTCTTGATCCGCAACTCATTGGATTTGGTCTTGATTTCGTACTTGTACAGCTCACCCTGGGCTATGCCGGGAATGAAGATCTCCCATATCCCGGTGCTTCCCATGCTTCTCATGGGAAACAGCCGCCCGTCCCAGCGGTTAAACCCGCCTACGACGCTGACCCGTTTCGCATTGGGCGCCCACACGGCAAAAGCAATGCCGCCGACCCCGTCGATTTCCATCGGGTGTGCCCCAAGCTTCTCGTACAGACGATAGTGTTTGCCCTCCGCGACAAAATAGAGGTCCTGAGGCCCCAGGGTGGGGGGGAAACGATAGGGAGATTCGTTTTCCCATGTGGAGCCGTCGGGAAATGAGAACGAGATTAAATAGTTGAGAGGGAGTTTGCGCCCGGCCAGCCAGAGCCAGAAAAAACCGGGGGCCTGGCAATCATCCATGGGGATGCTCTCTCCGTCCAGCTTCATGCACGCACCGGAAGCGTCAGGATGAAAAGCCCTTATGATGAGGCCGTTCACCCATTTCACCTTAGCCGGATGCCCGCCCAGCACACTGTGGGGATCCGAGTGCTCCACTCGTAAGATGCGCTCAATATCTTCAGAAACGATTCCTGACAGGAGTATTTTTGAATACATCATTCTTCCATTTTATTGTATTCCGGAATATTCTCCGGTTTTGCATACAGTATGCGGTTACAGTTGGGACAGATTATCATCTCCTCCTGCTTAAATACCCGGATGTTGAGCTGGGGCGGAAGAGAGATGTGGCATTCATTGCAGGTACCGTTGAGCGTCTCAGCAATGGCATTGCCTCGAACCCTCCTCACATTTTCGTAGCGTTTGAGATAATCTCTCTCAATAGCTTCGGTTAACCGTTTTTTTGCAGAATTAAGGACACGAAGCGCTTTTTTGGCGCCTGTGTCGATTGTCTCGGCCTCTGCCTTTTTTTCCAGCAGGCTCTTTTCAAAATCCGCGTATTCCGTCTCCTTATGCTCCAGAATTTTCCTGTCGTTCTCAATTTCAGACATCAACTTAAGAATCGCGTCTTCTATTTCGCCGGCGACCTTCTTGCCGAGATTCACCTCTCTGGTCAAGGCATTATATTCCTTTTGGTTTTTTATCCCGAGGAGGCGCCGCTCAGAACGCTTGATTTTCTCCTGCTCCACGGCCAGATCCTGTTCGTTTTTCCGCAAAGTCAGTTCGGTCGTCTGTAGCCGGTCGCGTGTCTCGGCAACCTCCCTGCGGAGCCCCACGAGATTCCTGGCAATGTCCTGGACTTCGAGCGGAAGTCTCGCCAGGTCTTTCTCATGAATGTCTATTTGGATGTCTATTCCCTGAAGCTTTTCCAGAAGTGCCAACTGCTCTTTCAACAGAAAATCCTCCTCAACAGTGGTATATATCGAAGAAGGGGTCCTTCTCTCGTTCACAGGTGAAGCATGCAATGTCAAGCCCCATGTGCTCGAATTCCTTCCGAAAGGCCGTGGCCAAAACCTCCGGAGCGCCCTTCTCCAGGCCGAAATGTCCCGCGTCAATGACTGGTATCCCCATTTCGAGCGCTTCGCACGCTGCATGATATTTTACGTCGCCTGTCACCATCACATCCGGCTTGTACAAGAGGGCTTCTTTCAAGTAGCCCATTCCACTGCCGCAAACTGAGAAAACAGACTGCACTTCGCAGTCGCTCTCAGAGACGACCCTGAGATGGGGCAGGTTGAGAACACGAGCCAGCCCGGCAGCCAGTTCCGCTATCCGGATGGGACAGGCGAGCATCCCCATACGCGCACACGGGGCCGCAGAGGGAGTAATAACCTCCTCCATGCCGATGACTTTTGCCAGGTAATCGTTGAGACCTCCCGGCGCCGCGTCCAAGTTGGTGTGCAAACTGAGTATGTCTACACCCGAACGGGCCGCTGCAAGGAGTGTCCTGCCCGGATAATGGTTCCACGTAAGAGTGCGCAGGGGCTCCAGGAGTACTGGGTGGTGAGTGATCAACAGGGCGCAGGAATGTTCGACCGCATAGTTGATTGTCAGGACAGAAGGGTCGAGACTGAAGGCTATGGCGCTTACCAGGCGGTCCGGGTCGCCGATCTGGATCCCGCAATTGTCCCATGGTTCGGCAAGGTTGAATGGAAATAGTCGGTCTGCGATCTCTACAATCTGGGACAAGCGCAAGCCCGTCACCGGTTGTTCCTCCTGAGCAGGGCAGCAAACACGCCCGATTCCCAAAAAAAATCACGGGGAGCCTTGTCTTGCTCCCCGCGATGTGAATGCAGGCGTACGGTCTGAATAAACGGCGGTGTCATGGGAGTACTCTCCTCGATGGTGGGCCCACCTGGATTCGAACCAGG
>CAIXMD010000299.1 GCA_903920415.1 uncultured Desulfomonile sp. | reverse complement strand
GTTGGCCACGGTATTTCGCGTTACAATCGATAAGGCAAAATTGGGTGAAGCCATGAAGTTGAAGCCCGACCAAAGGATTACCGCGGCTCAGACAGTGGGCTTACCAAAGTCGGGAAAATAGGGGATCTTTGCAAGACCCACGATCCGATGTTCACGTCAGTCGCATCTTGATATTATTCTTGTAGCTCAGTCGATTCATCGAATGGGGAGGTTTAGCGTCGATATCTCGTGCCGGTTCACAGACTTGGGAAAAGAGTGATAAACAGTTTCGAGTCCGATCATCCTTACAAGGAGGAGACTTATGTTCCGACCGTTGGTTCTCTTCACTGCGCTGTTTTTGTGCCTGTCCGTCGGCGTCCTGGCCCAAGGCTCGTTTGAAACCGACGTCATTAAGACTTCACAAGGGGATCTGAAAATAACCTTCATTGGCCATGGAACGCTCATGTTCAACTTTGGCGACAAGGTTGTTCATGTGGATCCGTGGGGAAAACTAGCTGACTACTCCAATTTGCCCAAGGCAGACCTTATTCTCCTGACTCACGAACATCAAGACCACTTGGACCTCGACGCAATCAGCAAGGTCAAGACCGACAAGACGGAAGTGATCCTGACTAAGAATTGCGCTGAAAAGGGCGGCAACGGACAAGTCATGAACAATGGTGATGTCAAGACGGTGGCGGGGCTCAAGATAGAAGCTGTACCAGCCTACAACCTGGTGCACATGCGACAACCCGGTTTGCCGTATCATCCCAAGGGAATTGGAAACGGCTACGTGATAACATTCGGTGACAAGAGGGTGTATGTGGCCGGGGATACTGAAAACACCCCTGAAGTGAAGGGCATCAAAGATATCGATGTAGCTTTCCTTCCCATGAACCTTCCCTATACCATGACGCCTGAAATGGTGGCAGACGCGGCCAAGTCATTCAAGCCCAAGATTCTCTACCCGTACCATACGGGGGACACGGACCTTTCTCAGTTAAATGAGTCGATGAAGGGTGTTGAAGGTGTTGAAGTGAGGCTGCGCAAGATGAAATAGCTCATCATTCTATTTATTTTACATCCGGACTGACCGGGAATTTCCCGAGGCCTTCATCTGCACAATGCTTCACGAACAGCTTAAGTCGTGGATCCGCAGACCGGATGTCCCAGTAAAACCGGAACGGCAAGACGATGGGGTAAGAACGGTCCATGAGAGACTCTGCAGAAGGCTTTACGGCAGGGGATTTCTCGTCTTTTTTTATTGCCAGAACTTTGACCCCTTTGAGGGACTGCAATGAAGGAGCCAATCCAATGGGCAAGTCATCGGTGAGATTACAGAAATTAATGATGGACTCCCAGCTTTCCGCGAATAGGGTGTTCGGACCATAGGGGCGGTTGTCGAGGACATGCTCCTGGAAAAAAGCCGCTGCACCCGATTCCGGAACAGTCCTCGTAATGGTCTTTATGGGCGCATCCGGACCACCCACATCCTTCCAATTGGTGTATTCACCAGAAAAAATCTTCCTGATTTGTTCAACGGTAAGTTCATTCACCGGATTTCGGGGATGGGTTATCAGAGTTACTCCTGTGTGACCTATGAGTCTTTGGGTAAGTTTGATCCCTTTCTCGAGGGCTTCTTTCTCTTCCTCCACCGAAGCCAAACGAGTCACTACGGCTATTTCCGCCTCACGGGAAAAAAGCGCGCGAAACCCACTCGGCGTAGTATCACCAGTAACTCGTACAATGGTATCCCTATGCTTTTCAGTGAATGATTTAGCCCACTCTCGAACTTGGGGGGCAGCCAAGGCCGAGCCATTTACCCGCAACGTCTTCACATCTGATTTTTGCAGATTATAAACAAGTAGGCCCCCTACAACCACGAGAACACTGATGGCGATTCCAAAGAATTTTTTCACTAGCACCGCTCCTTTGACTCATCACTACATTTTAGCATAATGCTGTACCTTACAAAGAGATATATGATCCATAAACTCTCACACCGGACGAACATGTGCAACATCCGTACGCTTTTTTTCTTGACATACTCTCTCTGCATGGCTACTATATGATATAGTATATCATGCAGTAGCATGTTGGAGACAGTCATGCATGAGCTTACCCAGCGGCAAAAGCAGGTTCTCGATTACATCATCGCCTGTATCGACCAACACGGATACCCGCCGACCCAAAGAGAAATATCAGAACATATTGGAACATCCGGCACCGTGACCGCCTTGCGCCACCTAGAGGCGCTGGAACGCAAAGGACATATCTCACGGCGGGCAGGCAGCTCACGAAGCATCGTGGTCACTGGGAGATCAGGGGTGCCGGTATCCCTTCCCATTGTCGGTACCGTCAGAGCGGGGAAGCCGCAGCCTGCTATCGAAGACATAGAAGGTTATTGCGTCGTGGACCCTCACTGGATACGGAGACCAGGCTGCTTCTTCCTTAGGGTCAAAGGAGACTCAATGATTGAGGCGCACATCCTCGATGGGGATCTCGCGCTCATCAGGCCTCAACCGAGCGCCGAGCAAGGAGAAATCGTTGTGGCGCTCGTGAACGGCGAGGCAACTCTGAAACGGTTTTACCGAGATAGGGATCGCATCCGCCTACAGCCCGAGAACTCTGCCATGCAGCCAATCATTATTAAGGGCGGTGAGGCCGAAGCCGTTATCGTCGGCAAGCTTTTAAAAATTATCAGGAATTTCGACTGACATGATGCAGGGAATCCCTATCAGAGTAGCAGTCATCTTTGAACCGGGAAAGAAGGCAATGCCTGTTTGGTTCCAACTAAACCGCCGGCAACACAAAGTTCTTGAAACCACCTACTTCTGGAAGGATAAGGTCGGTGAGACACCACTGTTTCATTATGCCGTCACCGATGGAGAGGCGCTTTACGAGCTTATCTTCAGCCCCGTAGACCAGAGTTGGACGCTGTACCGGCAGCAGACGGAATAACCATGCCCAGGGTAATCATACACATTGACATGAACGCGTTTTTCGCCAGTGTTGAACAACAGACCAACCCGGCGCTGAGAGGCAAACCGATTGCCGTAATAGGCTCCAACGGCAGGACGGTTATTACGACTGCCAGCTATGAGGCTCGCAAATACGGGGTGAAAACAGGGATGACAATTTGGGAGGGGAAGAAGCAATGTCGTGACCTCATTCTTGTTGTCGGAGATAACCGCAAATATACCTATACCTCCTCTCGAATTGTCTCAATGATGCAGGACTACACCCCGCTTGTTGAAGTCTATTCCATCGATGAAGCTTTCCTCGACGTGACCTATTCACTTAGATACATCTACAACGCCCCGGAGCGGATAGCCTACTTGCTTAAGGCAAGAATCAAGGAGAGTTTCGGTTTGACATGCTCCATCGGCATAGCGCCTAACAAGCTTCTCGCCAAGCTTGCCGGCGAAATGAGGAAGCCGGACGGCTTAACTGTCATCCGTCCAGAGGATGTAAGCCGGGTAATGGAGAATCTTCCCGTAAAAGATCTGTGCGGCATAGGCGGGCGTATGGAGCGCCGCCTCAACATGCTCGGTATCTACACCTGCGGACAGCTCGGTCGCTTCCCGGTCAAAATCTTGCACGAGAAGTTCGGGATAATTGGCGAAAGACTTGCGCAGATGGGAAAAGGTATCGACGAAAGTCCCGTCGTCCCAGCCGAAGAAGAAAATGAAGTTAAGAGTGTAGGACACAGTATGACTTTACGGCAAGACCTGTCTGACCGGGCCGATATTCTCAAATATCTGTTGCAGCTATCCGAGATGGTCGGCAGGCGTGCTCGCCGCTATTCAGTGTCGGGTAAGACCGTCAGCCTTTACATTCGCTTCGCAGACTATCTCACGAGTTTCGGTAAACAGAAAACCCTTCAGCGCCACATCAACCAAAGCGACGATATTTACAGAGCGGTAATCTCAATTCTCGATAGTGTTGAATTGTCGCAACCGGTTCGCCTTCTTGGGGTTCGACTTTCCAACCTGAACTATCATACGGAGCAACTTTCCCTGTTCGAGGAAGAACGGCGTAAAGCCTTAGTTACCAAGGCAATGGACACAATCAACGATAAGTTCGGGGACTTTTCCATCTTGTTCGCCGGCCTTCTCAAAAATGAAGAGAAAGGTAGCCGAGTAATAAGCCCGTCATGGCGCCCCCACGGTATTCGCAATGTGCATGTTCAGTGAATCACGTTCCTCCTGTTCCATCAAGATGTAATTTTGTAATGATTGTATGGGTTTCTCCCTTTCGAGAACCATCGGCACAGGGTTGAAGTAAGACTGCCTCTGATCCTTTACCTCTTCTCTTTAACCTATAGTTTGTATTCTATTATTACCAAAAGTGCCTGTCAAATTCCTAAGGAGTTCTGTCTGGGACGGAATTCATTGATTGCATGGAATAGTGTCATGTCTTGAAATATGACTTACTCCCAGGTATTATCAGTTTATGACTTGAAAGTTTCGACCCGAATACCTCGAGTGCCTTGTATAACGTCACGGCAGGGACCAAATCGAAGAAGCGGATTACGAGAGAGATTTCCTTTCAATGGCTTCAAGGATAGCCAATGCTCTCCACAGAAGGGTAGAGGTTCGTCTCGTGCCTCTGGAAGGAAAGGAATCGGTGGGAGTAACCGCGTAGGGTTTCAGAGTAAGCCGAGGCCCTGTATTGAAATATGCGCGACCATCAGTAAAGTGGTCTCCGGCAAAGAAAACAATATTTCAAGACCTGGGACGTAACAGGAGTTTGTCATCTCCGTAAACCGTATTTCACAATACACCACAACGCCATAAAACCGTCGCGCCAACCAATCTTTTTGCCTTGCTCATATGTCCGGCCAGAATATGAGATGCCCACCTCAAAAATCC
>CAIXMD010000298.1 GCA_903920415.1 uncultured Desulfomonile sp. | reverse complement strand
CGAAGCGGAATCTGGCTTGGTGAGGCAAAAAATACTTTTCTCCAGGTGAGACTCGCTCCACGCCTCAAGATAACGAATTCGGAAACCCTCAAGGATTACTTTTATTATCTCAAATATGATTCAAACGGAGAAAGTGAGCTGGAAGCACTCATCGATTCGGTTACAGTCAGCGAAACCTCTTTTTTTCGACACCAAGAACAGTTGGAGGATTTCTGTAGTGTGAGTGTCCCTGACCTCGTGAGACGAAAAAAATGGACAGATCCTCTCACTATATGGAGCGCGGGATGTTCCACAGGGGAAGAAGCATACACCCTTGCTATGCTCCTGATGGAGAATCCTTGCGGCATGCCCCTAGGGTCAATCAACATAATGGCTTCCGATATCAGCCCTTCTTCTCTTCAATCAGCTCGCGAAGGAATATATGACGACCACAGCTTGAGACATGCACCAAGGGATTATCTGGTAAAGTACTTTGAGAAAAAAAGTAGCGGAAAGTACGCAATTCAAGAACAAGTGAAGCGTTTGGTCAAATTCTGCGGCATCAACCTTTTGGACTCCCGGGCGACAGGCCGCTTGAGAAACGTGGACTGCATATTTTGCCGCAACGTAATCATCTACTTCGATGACAGGCACAAGGTTAAGTGTATAGAGAACTTGTATCAATCTTTGAGGAGTGGGGGATACTTGTTTCTAGGCTATTCAGAGAGCCTGGGGCGAATATCAAATCTTTTTGAGACGGTGAAACTCAAGAAAACAGTGGTATACAGGAAACCTGATGAAGCTTCTTTGTGAACCGCTTTCGGCATCTGATTCGAATATGCGTTCATAGAGGTAACTGTAACAATACCTGGCAACTCATCACGTATCCTCGGAGGAGCAACGATGCAAAAGAAGATTCTAGTTGTTGACGACTCGAAAAGCGTTCGCAAACTGGTGGAATTCTCGCTCAAGAGTGGGGGCTTCCAGGTGACTACAGCCGAAGATGGCCAAGAAGCACTGGACATCATGGCAAGAGACATGTTTGACGCTGTCATTCTCGACATCAATATGCCCCGAATCGACGGGTTTGAGTTACTCAGAAGGATGAAGGCGAATGATGCCCTTGTCTCTGTGCCGGTTGTCATGTTGACTACTGAGGGACAGGAACAAGATAAGGAGCAAGCCACAATGCTGGGAGCGGCCGCATACCTTGTCAAGCCATTTAAGCCAACGTCACTCTTGGCGTTAGTGAATGAGGTCTTGTCCCGGTAAGGAGATCTTCCATGGTAGACAATTCCCAGGACCTGGATGCCCAGTTGCTCGGACAGATGCTTGAGGACTTTATCGAGGAGTCCGGCGAACATCTGGATCAACTGAACCTGAGTCTCGTCAGGTTAGAAGAAAATCCAGAGGACGAAGAACTGGTCAACGAGATTTTCCGCATTCTCCACACAATTAAGGGTGGCGCCTCTTTCGTCGCATTGGACAATATCAAAGAAGTTTCCCACAAGATGGAGGACGTCTTTGGCGCCATCCGTACAGGCGCCATCAGAGTCACTGCTTCGATTATCGATACCATGATGGAAGGACTGGAAGTTCTGAACACTCTCAGGGAAAAGACAACAGCCGGTGATAAGATTGAAGTGGATATTTCCTGGATCGTTCAAGAATT
>CAIXMD010000297.1 GCA_903920415.1 uncultured Desulfomonile sp. | reverse complement strand
GGCAAGTAATGGATGAATCTCATGTGCTGAACATTGCAGTGCATCCTGATCTGAGAAGGAGGGGCCACGGGAAATACATAATGGATCTACTGGAATTGACATGCCGAAACGAAGGATTGAAACGAATTATTCTAGATGTTGGAAGAAGAAACATCGCGGCAAGAAGTTTATATAGAAAATGCGGTTTCAAGATAGTTGGTTTTAGGAAAAATTACTATACTGAGATTGGGGACGACGCTCTCGTCATGGAAAAACTACTGGAAACCTCTGATATTATTTCGTCCTTAAGCGGGTAACCTTGAGGTCGGAGGGTGAGCCATCTCTCAAGCTGCTTCCATACTATGTTTCTTGTCAGCCATCTGCACGGTTCTCTTGGCAGGTGAAACTTATTGCAAGCCCCTAGCCGAAGAAACCTTGCAGGGGAGATCAGAGTTTACCGAAAGGCAACAGGAACGCACACAGATGGTCGATACCCAGCTAAAAGGCATGGGACGAACAGAGATTATCGATAAGGCGGTCCTGGATGCAATGCTGAAGGTTCCTCGACATTTGTTCGTTCCCGAGGCCGTGAGGAACCTGGCCTACCGCGACGCTCCTGTTCCTGTCGGGTATGGCCAGACCATTTCACAGCCATACATCGTGGCTCTTATGACCCAGGCACTGGAATTGAAACCAGGCATGAAAGTGCTGGAGATCGGTACCGGTTCAGGTTATCAGGCTGCTATAGCGGCAGAGGTAACACCGCTTGTTTTCACCGTTGAGATCATACGCCCCCTGTATGAATCAGCAGGCAGCAGGCTGAAGAATCTGGGATATTTGACCGTAAGAACTCTTGAGGGCGACGGTTATTATGGATGGCCTGAATTTGCCCCTTTTGACCGGATCATTGTTACCTGTGCCGCCCTTCACGTTCCTCCTACGCTGTTCGACCAACTAGCTCCCGGCGGTAAAATGGTTATTCCCGTCGGGGGAAATTTCGAAACGCAACGCCTTCTGCTGATCACCAAAGATGAAAATGGTGGGCGACGTTCCGAGACATTGAGCCTTGTGAGGTTCGTTCCCCTTATTCGGGAGATCCCGAGAAACAGGTAGCCTGACAACATCTGATATCATGGCGCAATTAGCTTTATGAGACAGACGGCACGCTTCGCCGGACTTGGAATCGTTTCGAAGAAAAAGTAATCGAGCATAAGGATTTTGGCCATCCATGACTGAAAGTTGCGAAAAGGCCTCGACAAACCCTATGTTGTCGGCTGTTTTTGCAATATCGCTGGCAGCTATCGGCTGGCAGTTGGGCCTGATGCGTTGCCTGCTAATTTCCAGATACCATCACTTCTCATTTCTCATAATAAGTTGCGCCCTCTTGGGCTTCGGTGCCGGAGGGACGGTATTGTCCCTGGCCAAAGTGTGGGTAGGAGACCATCGAGACAAGTTTTTTCAATGGGGGACTCTTGGCTTCGCTTTCTCTATGCCGATTTGCTTCAGGCTGGGAGAAGCCCTTCCCGTGAATGTCTATTTTGCTCCGGATGACTTGCATTTTGTTCTTGGCTGGTGGTTTCTTTTCTGGATCCTTCATTGCATCCCGTTTCTCATAGCCGGCATCCTCATCGGCCTTGCTTTAATGACCAGCGGAACACGCTCACACGTAGTCTATGCTT
>CAIXMD010000296.1 GCA_903920415.1 uncultured Desulfomonile sp. | reverse complement strand
TGGCTGCCGAATGGCCATATTATACTTCCCATTGTTTGACCAGTTTCCGCATTAAGAGCGTAAACACCACAATGTCCAGACTCAATATCTAAACCCGGTGCGTAGCTACGAAACCGCGGCAAGACGCGGGAAGTACCTACAAACATGACATTGCCTTTAAAGCATAAGCCTCGTGTCCATCCCGGCAAACGGCATACTGATCTAAACTTGTCTCCATCTATGAAACCCACTTCACCATAACCGCTGTTGTCAACCCATAGCCGCCCAGCATGAAAACGGGCTGAATGAGGACGAGTGAACCCTCGGGCAACAGGCTCTCTTGTTGCACCGGAAAAAATTACACCTCTTCCGTCTACCGGGAAAGTTGGATCCCCTGGTCTTAGATCGGCTACTTGGTCTGTAGAAGCTGAGAAAAATGAAGTGTCAAGGCTCTCACCCGCTGCAATTGAATTCAGTTGCAGATGGTTTTGCTCAAATATTGTGCCTTGGGCCGTTTCAATGCATTTGGGCCACCAGGCGCGCTCGTAACCACCCGATTTTGATAGCCTCACTATCGCATTCTGGCCCACGGCATTTGCATGAAGTTCATTTCCTACCATTGCCAAGTCGTGGATGTATAAGCACCCCGGTAAGAATCTTGCCCTGATCGGAACGAGCAGGTTTCCATCTAACGGTTCATGTTTCTGAACGTCCAGACGCCTCATCAAACCATGCACCGGCTTTAAGTCTAAGATCTGGTTGGGATTTCTTGTGGCAGCCACGTGAACCACCCTACGTGTTGCATCAACAGCTAAACCTGAAGGGTGGGGCAATCCTAACATGGCAACAATGGGTCCTTCGGTGTTGTCTACGTAAAGGGATAAGAGAAGGTGTTCGTATTCTCGTGTTACGAGCAACGTAATTTCAAGATCATGGAGGGTTTCCCACCAGGTACCGGTTACTCGATACTCGTAAAGCCTTGGGTCGGTTTTCTCCGTTCCCCATCCAATAGATAAAACTTCAGCAGGGTCTCGATATTGCTTGTCCTGGTTTGCCCAAAGCGCTTCACGTTCGGAACAGTAAGACGACGTCGTCAATTCTGTGGTCCTCGATCCGGCCCTTTAGCATTGTTGAGACGATATCTCATCAGAAACGCACCCCAATACATTTTGAATGCCGAAAACAAGTTCGTTGTAGACTCTCCCCCATGCCGCACCTCAGAAACAATCGGAATTTCCAGAAGTTGAAGACCAAGCTCCTTACAGCGCAAGATAAATTCCAAGTCTATCAAGTCTCCGTTTTCCCGTAGGTCCAATTTTTCAAAGATCTCTCGATTGAAAACCTTTGGAGTGCCGTTAACATCCCATACCGGCAGATCGAACAAAGTCCGACACTCAATATTATAAAGGACAGACCCGATCCTCCTGACCAGGGGAAGGCGATGCCTTCGGTTAGCTTTAATGACGAGTTCCGAGTTTGTAGCAGCAAGCATGAGATGTAAAGCCAGAATATAGGGTGAGGTACGCGCGGAATTCGTGTAAGCAAGAATGCGGCCCCGTGAGGCCGACAGCCCGCTTCGGACCGCTCTTCCCCAGCCCGGTTGCTCGTTGTGCAGGACCCGGACTCGACCGTCATTCTGTTCCAACCTGCGACAACACTCGAGGGACCCATCAAGGCTGGCATTGACGACAAGTATTATCTCCACCGAGTATTTTAGACTTTCAAGGGCTGTCACGTATCCGTTTACAATCTGCTCAATATGGTCAGCTTGTTGATAAACGGGCAGTATAACCGAGATGTGAGGTGAGTCATTCATTTTTTTGCCCACTGAGAGCTGCAAGCCCAGCCCTGTATATATCTTCCCCTGTGAGTCCCTCGGCATTTCTAAGAAATGATTCACTGCCACATGAAGACGGCATACTTTTGACTCCACATCGAACGAGTCGGCATCGTGTACCATGTTCTGCCGCAACTTCGGACACCATTGTCCCCAGTCCACCGTCTACATAATGTTCCTCAACGGTCAATGCTACAGGGAATCTTACGAGTAGCTCGTGAAGGTCTTTTTTGGGGGCCGGGCGAAGTGAGGAAACCAAAGATACGGCAGCACTAATTCCGTTGCCGGCAAATTTTTCCGCTGCTTTTACCGCTTCTTCCGAGATACTTCCCAAAGTTAAGATCAAGATGTCCGACCCCTCTGTGACGGTTTCCAAACGGCCCAGCCTGAAACGACCTTCAAGACCGGGCAATACATATTTGTCGTTCTTACCGATACGGTAGTATATAGGCCCTGGCAAATTATATGTTGCTCGCAGGGCAGCAACCGCTTGGACGTGGTCGGCCGGCGCTATAACTGTCAGACCGGGTTGTATACGGGCAATCCCCAAATCCTCCAGAGCATGGTGTGTAAAGCCGGCATGGCCGTATTCGAATCCTCCGCCCACCCCCAGAATTCTGACCGGTAGATTATGTAAGATCGGCCCGTTGCGGATCTGTTCATAACCGCGCATAGATGCAAAGGTAGCAATAGAGTAAACGAACGGGACATAGCCGCAAGCGGCTAAACCAGTTGCTAAACCCATCATATTGGCCTCGGCGACCCCCACGTTAAAAAAGCGTGAGGGATAGGCCTCTGAAAATTCCTCCCACACCATGAATCCGAGGTCCGCCGTCATGAGTAAAACCCTGGGGTCTGATCCGGCAATCTCAACTAGAGTCGAGGCAACCGCTCGTCTCATTTTTCGCCTGCCTCCAGTTCCTGGAGGGCCAGGAGATACTGTTCTTCAGACATTGGCATATAATGCCATTCTACCTTACCCTCCATAAATGAGACGCCCTTTCCGCAAATGGTATGGGCCACGATGACATTGGGAGGACCAGCTTGAGTTTCCAATTGACGAAGCCTGGCTCCTAATTCGGCTGGGTCGTGCCCATTGACTTCATATACGTTCCATCCGAATGCCTTCCACTTATCCCCTATCGGGTTAAGGTCGATCACATCTTTTGTCTTACCCAGTGCCTGCTGTCCGTTATCATCAACAATGGCAATCAAATTGGAAAGCTTATGGTGAGCCGCGAACATTACGGTCTCCCATAAAGACCCTTCGTTACATTCCGCGTCGCTTACCAGAACAAAAGATCGGTAATGGGCCCCGCTGAGACGCGCGGCCAGGGCTACCCCGGCCCCGAATGAAAGGCCATGCCCTAAAGATCCTGTAGAAAAATCAACACCTGGCAAATGGTGTTCGGGGTGGACTCCAAGCAGTGACCCGTCGATGCAGTATGCAGACACCGGCTCGTACTGTAAAATCCCTTTAAGGTGCAAGGCGGCATAGAGAGCAAGCGCGGCATGGCCCTTTGACAAGATAAAACGATCACGGTTGGGATGGTCGGTACCTGCCCTATATATTGTGCCGCTAAAGAGAACTGCAACGATATCGGCCACAGATAAAGCAGAGCCAATGTGCCCTACGTTTGCACGTTTCGATGCGTCTAAAATGATCTTTCTGATTTTATAAGGGCTGATTTCCTTGTCGTTATTCATGTTTCAAAGTCTTGCGAAGTTTTTCAAGATCTTCAATCCTTTTTCCTGACTCTTTTCAGGATGGAACTGCGT
>CAIXMD010000295.1 GCA_903920415.1 uncultured Desulfomonile sp. | reverse complement strand
GCGTTATTGACTCGGGGGGCATGATCTTAACCGGAACATTAATTCCTATAACCTGCATTATCCTCGACGATATCCGCTTGGCAAGTTCATTGACTTTGTCTTGACCGGTCTGATAAACAGCCGGTTTTAACTCTATCTCTGCAGTAATATGGTCAATGTAACCCTTCTTACTTAGTCGAATCTGGTAGAGTGGCTCTACTTCCTCAAACTCCATCAGCACAGCTTCTACCTGGGAAGGAAACACATTCACTCCACTGATAATCATCATGTCATCTGTTCTACCAAGAATCTTATCCATAGTAACGAGTGTGCGTCCGCAATCACATTTCTCACGTCTCAGGGTGCAGATATCTCTTGTTCTATAACGGATCATGGGCATTGCCCTACGCTGCAACGCTGTGAAGACGAGTTCCCCTTCTTCTCCCAATTCAAGCGGTTCCAGAGTGCCTGGATCGACTATTTCGGGATAAACATGGTCCTCATTTACATGGATCTTATAATTTTCGCACGTAAAAGAGACCCCTGGCCCCATGAGTTCAGTAAGACCATAGTGCTCGTAAGCGTGAATACCACTTCTGGCCTCGATGTCGTTCCTCATTTCAACGGTCCAGGGTTCAGCCCCGAAATGGCCTGTCTTGAGTGCGGTCTTCTTAATATTCACTCCCAATTTCTCAGCTTTTTCGATGATGGTGAGACAGTACGTAGGAGTGGCGAAGAGCGCCGTGGTTCCGAAATCCTGAATCAACATTACCTGCCTCTCTGTCATCCCGGAACCGGCAGGTATGAGTGCACAGCCGATTCTCATGGCACCCTGCAAGAACCCCAGGCCCCCGGTAAATAGCCCCATTCCATAAGCATTCTGAGCTATGCTGTCCGGCCTTAATTCCTGTGCCCATAAGCCTCGCGCCATGCAGTTGGTCCACTGATCCAAATCCTCCTCTGTATATGGCCCTGTAATCGGCTTGCCCGTAGTCCCGGAAGATGCATGTATACGAGTCACCTCAGACATTGGAACCGCACAAAGACCAAAGGGATAGTTGTCTCGGAGGGCAGTCTTGACAGTGAAGGGGAAGTTCTTGATGTCCGAGAGGTTTTGAAAATCAGATGGCTTGACTCCTTTTTCATCAAAGGCCTTCTTATAATAGGGCATTTTTTCATATACCCATTTCAAAGTCTCCTTGAGTTTTTCGGTCTGAAAGGCTTTCATTTCCTTTTCGTTCATGGTTTCGAACTTTTCATCCCAATATTTTTTCAACATGTGACTCCTCCTAGACGATGATTAAGTTTTTGTTATCGATTCGTACAGTTTGGAAGGGGCTATATTTATTTATGAATAGCGAATCCAAGAATGGCTGTCAAGTCATAATAACTGGGCTTGTAGTTTGAAATGACATGACCGACAGCTCACTATCAGCTTCACGTGAATGAAAATATGTACCAACATCAATCGGTTGGCACTCTATCCTGTAATTTGCTGGAGCCCCCATTCTCCAGTAGATCAGTTTACCAATGATTTCAACCGAGAAACAGTGTTCTTGTCGAGGGCTGATTCTAAAACGGGAGTGACATCGGGTTTCGTTATGGGACCGCGTAATTTTACTATGACATTCACCGGGGTCTTGACTGTCTCCGGCTCACCTGGTTTTGTCGAACCAGCATCGGGGGCTTCGATCCCGAACCGTTTGAGTTCCTTGTCTAGACCTGTAATTTTCAACAAACCCTCGTGTTGCTTGATGAGTTTCTGCACAGCGGGGACTCTTTGCAGCACATTTCCCACTGCCACCACGGTCTGAATATAAGCCAGTGCATCCAAGTCAAGAGAGCCTAAACGGAGTCTACCAACCGCTCCCAGACTCAGAGAAGGTCCCTTAAATTTAAGGTCTTCAGTGCGCGCTGTCCCGGATTCTAATTGAATAGAGGCGGTGCCGGACTGGATCTCCAGCAGATCGCCGATTGAACGGACGCCAGAATCGATGGAAGTCCCTATCAACGTCTGCGCTTGATTCATAAGAGTTTTAAGTAGATCAGCCTTTAACGTTCCCTGTCCAATTTCTAAGACTAAACTGCCATTCAAGTTTTCTACCGACTCCACCTGATTCAGTTTACCTTTAATCTTTAAGGGGGCATCTACGGTTCCTTTGATCGAGCCGGTAACTTGAGGTATTTGCAATGAATTACCATCAATTTCAAGCGAACCTTTCATTTTTTCCAGACTCACAACAGAGTTTTCGGGGTGGTAATCAACTTCCAGCAGACGGATTGTGCCGGTTTGCACTATTCCCTTACCAGACTGCGTCACCCGGAACCTTGCTTCTAGCCAGCCCGAAAGTCCCATGCTTGCCACCGCGGGAACCAACTTTGAGATTTCCTTTAGTTCAGCTTTTTTTACCTCTAGTGTCAAACTGGAAAAATTTCCGTTTTTGTCTCGAACGTTTCCTTGACCTGAGGCCACAAGACCCGGCAGAATCAAACTGCTCTTCCCAAGGACCAACTCCCCATCCGACCACTTGCCTGAGGCACTCAAATCTCCTGTGGTACCGTTGGATTTTCTGAAAAATTTTCCCACGGACAAGTCAAGATGAGTCAGGGGAAGATGAACAGACCATTCCATGTTCGCTGCAGTTCCGGAAATTCTCGTCTTTACCGACGCTTTTCCTCCGATAGTAGTGTCAGACGGCACCTCGAAACCAGATTGAGACAATAAGGTGTGGTCGAAATTCAAGATCGCATTACAATCAATTCGAGGGTGGTTGGACCCCAAGTCTGAAATGCTTCCTTTTGCCGACAGTATGTCCCCGATATTTTGGCCCTTACCAACTGAAAGCACTGCATCCGTGAGATCCGACCCGTTAATTTTCAGCAATAACCTTGAATCGAATTGCAAGTTAGCCCCTGCTAGCCATTGGCCTTTTGGCCTCATCCCAAGGCTGATTCCCGAAAACCCCAAGTGCAGAAAGAACTCAGGTGCAGGTACTTTTTTCACCGGATCTCTTCCATAGAAAAACTTTCCCTTGACCGAAAGGCTTCCCTTTGTGCCCTGTGGTTTTTCGAGATAGGGAAACCACTCAATTCCCAGAGAATTCGCGTCTCCAACCATATCGACCCGAAGATCTTCCAGACCTCCCTTGAGGGAACCTTTAAGGGGAATGGAACCTATGACTTTCAGAGTTTCAGGCAATTGAGTTCCTAAATTCTTTATCCATTGGGCATGCGCGACCGCTTCACCCCTTAGATCCAGAATTGGAGACTCAGAATATGGTTTGGATATGGTTCCGGTCAAAGAAACCAACTTATTCGGCGCAGAGATTTCCAGATTATCCAGCACCAGGGTGTCAGGATCGAGCTTAACCTGCAGCCACACGCGGACCTGATTTCCCAATGCAGAGAAACTCTCTGACGGCGACGCGTTTTCCAGACCCAATGCTCCCTGTAGTTTCCAATTTTGGACCTTGGTCCATGTTCCGAGGACCTCTGCTTTTATTGTTCCCTTGTCAGGGTTGAGGGGAATTTGTGGAGGCATTAATGTCTTGAAAAATCGCAAAGGCAGAACGTCTGTCTCACCTGTACCCCGGATCTGTTCTATTCCGGAAAAATCATGGGCAGTCACAACTTCGGCCTGAATATTCACTTGAGCAATTTCCGGCGAATTTGCTTTCACCTGGGTTTTGAACGAAATTTGGCCCGGCTTACCCTTTTCCCAGTTGACCTGGGAATCCAAGACGTGAATACTAAATTTGTCCGCCTCTGGAATCCAAGGAGATGTATAGGGATCCACGATCTTCAACTGAATAGAGTCGAGATGAAGGTTTACCAGGGCCTGTTCTAATCCGGATAGGTCCGGGGCGGGTCTAACAAAACCATCGACTTTTAATGAGCCTGCGCTAAGCTTATCATTGCTCATCTTACCCGTGAAATTGAATGAAAAAGGGTCCCCGGATTTCTCCTGATTAATAAACCCATTGAACTCATTGATAAAAACAACTGTTTCTTGACCTGGTACAATCTTCCGGTCTATCCAATCCACTCTACCATTTACAAACTTTATCGTATTTACCGACCACTTGATCTGTGATGGTTGGTGATCCCCTCGAGCCTCTCCTCTTGCACTATGCGTTATGTTGGAATCTGGTTCCCTGGCCTGCTGAGCCACATTTTCCGGTACCGGACCAGTGTCGTGAACAGGCAGAGGTGGAAAAACGCCCTCTATGGTACCGTCAGGCGTCATTCTGATAAAAATCCGTAATCCTTCTATGACCATGGATTTTATGGCGATTTCTTGTCGCAACAGAGAGATCAGGGATGGCGCCAGAAATACCCGTTCGGCTGACAGTAAGCTCTGTCCCTGTTTGGATGTCAGCGAGATACCCTCGAGACTAAGGTTAATTAAGTTGGGAAAAGAGATGGATACTTTTACGCCTCCCAGTGTAACGTTCTGATTAGTTGCGTTTTGGAGCCCATCACGTACCTCGTTCCTGACAAAATCGG
>CAIXMD010000294.1 GCA_903920415.1 uncultured Desulfomonile sp. | reverse complement strand
GCTTTCAAGGAATCTTCCCGGAATTAAAGATGCTCCGAGGAAAGAACTCGCGCTGACCCTTGATGTGGTGCTCGTTGCTGCTTTTTATTCGTTTCCACTCAACGCGACACCGGCGGTTGTCGTCTTTTTTCCTCTCGTTGTTTTGTTGATCCATCTCTCCCTTTATAATGTGATTGACAACACTATTGATTCCTCCAGCCAGATGATTTTCGTGCTCGCTTATGTGACCATTCCTCTCGGTCATGCCATTTCGTTGCAACGTCTCAGCATGGGTACTGCATGGGTTTTTTTCGTTCTCGTTGTGATCTGCCTGGAAGATGCCGGGGCTTACTTTGCTGGAAAGTATTACGGGAAACATCATTTCTCTTCCAGAGTCAGTCCTGGGAAGACCCTGGAAGGTCTCGCCGGTGGGATTGTCGGCAGCTTGTTAGGAATGCTCATTATGAAAGTCGTCGCTCCCGGTCTCCCCTCGCTGGGAGTACTCTGTCAGGTTACATTGCTGTTGGTTGTGTTAGGGCCCCTTGGAGATCTTTGCGCGTCTGCAATCAAGAGGAGGCTTTCCATCAAGGATTTTGGATCTATCATGCCGGGGCATGGTGGAATACTCGATCGGGCGGATAGTCTTATCCCTGCTTTTCCCGCTACCTACTACTTCCTTGTTCTTTTTGGTCACGCGGTACCTGTATGAAAGGTATTTCCGTTTTAGGCTCAACCGGTTCCATAGGGATTCAGACCCTCGAACTGGCCAGGCTCCATCCTGATTTATTTAGAATTACAGCTCTCGCTGCCGGGTCGAACGTGGATTTGCTCGAACGACAGGTTAGAGAATTTCGTCCTGTTGTAGTTTCCTGCTCAAAAGAAACATCCGCCATTGAATTGAAACGACGGCTTTCAGATTACTCAGGGCCTCTCTGGATCGGCCACTCGACCGAAGGACTTGAACGGGCTGCAACTGCAGTAGGTGCTGATCTTGTAGTAGGAGGACTGCCGGGCAGCATAGGCCTACGTCCGTGCTTTGCGGCGGTGCAGGCCGGAAAGGACCTGGCACTGGCCACCAAAGAGGTGCTGGTAATGGCCGGCAAGTTGTTCATGAGTACGGTTGCCAGGGAAGGTATTACCCTTCTCCCTGTGGATTCGGAACAGTCGGCAATATTCCAATGCCTTCATGGAAATCGAGAATGTGAGATCAAGAGGATTATCCTTACCGCTTCCGGGGGACCATTCAGTAATTTCCCACGAGAGCGAATGGAGCGAATTACTCGGGATGAAACGCTTAACCATCCACGTTGGAAAATGGGACCCAAGGTAACAGTCGATTCTGCGACTTTAATGAATAAGGGCCTTGAAGTTATTGAAGCGCGCTGGCTCTTCGACGTTCCTGCAAACCATATAGAGGTTGTGATCCATCCGGAAAGCATCATTCATTCAATGGTAGAGTTTGCGGACGGATCGATTCTCGCTCAATTGGGGGCCACTGACATGCGGATTCCAATAAGCTATGCACTGGCTTTCCCTTCTAGGATTAATTCCGGGACGCAAGCGGTCAGCTTTCCAGCCCTGGGTTCACTGAATTTCCAGATGCCGGACACCAACAGATTTCCACTGCTTAAGGCTGCGTATGATGTTCTGGAACAGAGCGGAAACGCTTCCGCCATAATATTGAACGCCGCCGATGAGGTGGCCGTGGAACTTTTCCTCTCAGAGAAAATCCCTTTCAGTTACATTCCCAAAATAGTGCTGGGAGCACTCAACAGGATCCCTCCGATCCAGGTGGAAACGCTGGAGGAAATAGAGGCGTTCCACCAACAGGTTGTAAACAGGCTCCGGAAAGATTGGGCTGCTGCTGTAACCGGTTGAAAACTGATATTGTTAAACAATCTTGTTTCCCAATAATGGGGCGTGGGGCTACCGATTCGGACAATTGAAGCACATTGTGTTGACTCCCGAGGCGATAGAACTACATCGAGCCCAAAAATCACTTTTCAAATCTCTTCTGCGAACGGGTTGGAAGCCATACGGCACGTGCAATTCCCCTCATCACCGTTATTCCATTTATTGATAAGCGCTCTCAAACCATCGCGATCCAGATCAAGGTATTTCTTTACACCTCCCTGGGTAATCACCCGCATCTTGTAGGCGAAAAAAACAGCCTCCTCGAGCAGAGCGGTTGTATAAGGAAGTCTTTCGCTTAGCAATCCTAGACTGTCAAGAAGGGTCAGGATTTCTTCATATTTAACTAAAGACGTATCCAAATTTTCAGGGCTCAATTCCTGGTTCCTCGCTCACTGGATATTGTTCTGGATATGATTATACTAAAAGTGACCTGAAAAAGAACCACACTGAAAGGACGTGAAATGTGTGAATCCAACGCCTATCTCATGAGAGACGGAAAAGAAGAGCTGGTCATGGAGAGTGTAGGCTTAGTCAAGCCTGTACGCGATGGCATAGTTCTGAGAAGCATCTTCGGAGAACAAACCACAGTGAAAGCCACCATCATTGAGATGAACCTGACCGGCCACCGCATAGTGCTGGAAGCGATATGAGTTCATGCCTTTCCTGAAGAAATTACCCGCAGACTGCTATCCAAGGAAGGCCAAAACTTTTAGCTCCAGAGGTCTTTCCTTTCTGCTTGACACGCATTCCTGAGCTTTGTTAAACGGTACGCAGGGCAACGGCATGAGAAAGGTCACTGATTCTGAACGAGGTTTGTAGCTGATGTCGTCCATGGAGGCGGTAATCGTATTGAATGCCGGCTACGAATTCATTGGATTGATTTCGTGGCAACGGGCTATGGTCCTCTTTTTTAGCGGGAAGGTGGAGGTCGTAAAAGAATCCGACCGAATAGTCAGGACCGTTTCCAAGACCTTTCGAATTCCCGCGGTCATACGCCTTTACAAATTCATCCGCCAGATCTACAGACGAGAGGTGCCCTTTTCTCGTAAGAATATCCTTGTCCGAGATTCTTTTGTCTGCCAGTACTGTGGCAGAGAGTTCCCCCCCGGAGATCTTACCGTTGATCATGTCATTCCAAAGGTGCAGGGGGGGGAGAACCACTGGAACAACATTGTAGCCTGCTGCCGATCTTGTAACATCAGAAAAGGGGGCTTGACCCCCAGACAGGCGGGGATGCAGCTTGTGCGAAAACCTTTCAAACCAACCATTATGGAATTCATCAATCTCTATCTGAAACGAAGATTCGGGATAGAGTTGTCGGAAATCCTACAATTTTAATCTTGACGCGCAGTTTCGTTTGACGGCTGAAGTGACTTTGCTGGCCACTCTAATAGCCCGATACCTGAATCAATTATGTGTATCGGTCACCGGTTCGCCAAATTGTCAGCAATTGCTTAATATGGATAATTTTACGAGGAACCGATCAGCTTTAGAACTGAGGGCTTTTTTTTCGTTGACACTGCATCCCCTTATGATAAGAGGAGTACATTTCTCAACACTTTTCCATCCCAGTGGAACACACGTTAACGGCCATTTAGATGCCGTTTTCGTGTTTTTGGGGCTGCTTTTGCATCCCCGAGTCAGAGGTTGCCAGATCAAATCAACTCAAAAGTTGAAGCAAAATTTAATTTTGAACCAAATCACACTAGAATCATTCCCAAACCCAACCCCTGAAAAAGATGTAAGATGGCTTTGAAAAAAAGTCAAGATATTTTTCATGAGTTTTAGCTATTTATTTTTTTTTACTAGAATATATATTATCTAAACTTAATGTGTTTTT
>CAIXMD010000293.1 GCA_903920415.1 uncultured Desulfomonile sp. | reverse complement strand
CCTTCAATTTCGCGATTCTCTTCCCCAGGAACATGGGCGAAGAGCCTTCCTCCTTCACATATCTCCTTGATTGCTTGCTCAAAAGGAATTGATGCCCATTTGTTCTCTCCTCGCTTGCCGGCTCTTTTGAGAACCTTTCTGATTCGGTAAGGGTCATAGGCGGTTTGAAGTCCAGCCTGACCCTTGGGGCATATGGCTGCGTCCACCGGGGCAGCATCTTCCGGATGGGTGCTGTACGGCAAGTGTGGCAGCAGAGTCCAAGGGTTGTAGGGATTGCCGTCTATCTTGGTTATAATACCATTTTGATGCTTGCATGTGATTCCGCAGCCTGTGTTGCACTGGAGGCAAGCCGAATAGATTATGTTCTCAGGCTTTGAGAGTTCGTACGGTGCATCAGGCCTATCAGAGTTCATCACTGCTGTGGCTGTGGAACTCTTCGTTAACGCGGAGGCCTCCGACTCGGCAATCAGAACACTTGCTCCCAACAATGCTCCTCCCGCCAGGAAACCTCTTCGACTTGTGACTTGATCTTTCTTGCTCTTATTCATTTTTCACCTCAAAACCTGACTTAAGCACGGTGCCCTATTGCCTTATTGAGACTATGCCCCACAAAAAAAACGGTCATTCCAACAGCAAGCATGAAGCAACCCACGAAGTATTCCATGGGTGTCGGGTGGTAGTTGTATACAAGCCGCATGTCCTGAAATGCAGCCGCCAATCCGGGAATCTGACCTGCAATCTGGCCCGGAACGAGGATACTCATACGAGCAGCAGCAAATCCGACTATTGAGAGAAAGCTCCCCAAAGCCCAAAGAGCTTTTGACGAACTCAGAAATAACAACAAGGGAAGGATCACGCCCACCAAGACGTGAAGTATCCAAAATACCGGCCAATAATCTCCGAACAGGAGAAAGACTACACTCGGAGAATGAGTGCCTGGATTCCAAAAGGCAATTGAGAACTCTGCAAATTCAAACATTGCGTAGACGGCTATGCCGAGTATCGTGACAATACGAAGTTTATGGAGGGACTCGTAGTGTTCCCTCAGGCTCTTTTCGTCTGCAGACTCAGAACCGACCAAGTTTTTCACAATGAGAAGGGCCGCGCCTCCAAGGGCTATGGCCGAAGCGAGGAACAATACTGAGAGAATAGGGCTGTGCCAAAAAGTGTTTGTCCTGACCGCTTCGAAGAACACGCCGCTCTGGCTGGGGAAGAGTATGGACATGAATGTTCCGAGGATCAGCAGAGGCTTCAACCACATTGACCTTTCTCTGAAACTCAACAGCCAACATAGGGCCGCGACCACCAAAAAGATATTATACATCCAGGCATTAAATGCCATCATGCTCGTGAAGGTAGGAGATATAAGGATGTTGATCAGGCGATCCATACGGCCCAGATCCAGAGCTACACCCACAAAGGCCGGAACGATGGTGGCAATACTCAATATTATGGCTGTACGGAGTTCGGAAGGTTTGCTGAATCCAGGCCAACCAAGGATGTAGCCCAAGGCCCCTATTACAAAAGAGCCGCCTGAAATACCGACTCCAAGGAAATAAAGGCCGATCCAAAGCCCCCATGGCACGTACGAGCCATAACCAGCCTGTTCATGCCCGTGCGAGAGCCTCTGGGCAATCCCGTACACGCCGACTATTAATAACGCCAGCCACAAAACCCAAAGGATCTTCTGCCAGGGACGAGCTGACCTAACGAATGGTTTATCTTTCGTCGAAGCTGAAGCCGCAATTGTCATAGTGGTTTACCCCCTTTCTATACTATGTAGAAGCATTGAGGCTGATTTCCCCAATGAGGTATCAGGGTCTGTACGTTGTTTTT
>CAIXMD010000292.1 GCA_903920415.1 uncultured Desulfomonile sp. | reverse complement strand
CTTTCGCAACTCCAGCGGGAACACGCGTTTCAGGACAGGCCGTACCGGTCTCTTTTCGTAAGTCTTTCTCCGGATAGGCCTCTTTTGTACGAACGGATTGAGAACCGGGTTGACAGTATGATAAGAGATGGGCTGTTGGATGAGGTGAGTCAACTTTGCCGCGACGGCTATGGTATGGACCTGAAGTCCATGCAATCACTTGGCTATTGGCACATGGGCATGGTCCTTTCCGGAGCGGCGGACATGGCTGAGGCTGTGAGGCTCATGAAGAGGGACACGCGGCGATACGCCAAAAGGCAGTTGACTTGGTTTCGTTCCGAACCCGGAGTTTTATGGCGAGATTCCGAGGATATGGTCGGGATCGAAGTGATTGTTTCTGATTTTCTCGGGCATTGATGGGTAATCCGAGAATGTTTCCCCTGGACTTAGACGTTGCGGGGAGCCGTATGGCGTTTAACCTTGGGATGAACTGCACGGGGGTGAGGAAATGCCGAAGACACATTTTAATATTCAAGACCAGTTTCTCAACCAGGTCCGAAAAGCGAGAATAGAAGTGGAGGTGGTCCTCCTTTCGGGAGACGGCGTCAAAGGTTACGTGCGGAGTTTCGACAGCTTCTGCATCATCATTGAAGATGCGCAGGAAGTAAGGCTGCTCTACAAGCACGCTCTCAGTTTGATCCGTCCAGCAGACGCGGGTGTCAAGATACCCGGGCTTGTGTGAGTAGCGGTGCAGTCGTTGTTGGTGCTGAACATCCTGATGACGCGGCCTTGCCTTTGCAAAAGTATTCCTCATGCTTCTCGGTATGGCTGTTAAAGCGAGAAGCCTTGCCGAGTTCAAGGCCTATCCGGAAAAAATTGTCGCCCCCGTCTTAGGGCCACAGTGACGAATTCCGTATGCTCACCGCATGTCACTTGAGCCCGATTCCAACTCTATTCCCACCGGACAGTGGTCCGAACCCATGACTTCCGGGAGAATGAATGCAGCCCTCACCGAATTGAGCATCTCAACGGTGACGAACACGTAGTCGATTCTCCAGCCGGTGTTCCGCTCCCTGGCCCTGCTCTTCAGGTCCCACCAGCTATAATGGACCGCATCCCCATGAAAATTCCTAAAGGTGTCCACGTAGCCCCGGTCCACCGCTTTGTCCATCCACTCGCGCTCAATGGGCAAAAAACCCGATACCTTGGAGTTTTCTTTCGGGCGGGCCAGATCGATCTCATTGTGGGCCGTATTCACATCACCTACGAAGATGAGCCGAGGCACCTGCTTACGCAAAGCTTCCAGATGGTCAAGGAAGGCATCGTAAAAGTCCATCTTGAACTGCAGCCGCTCTGGCCCTGACTTGCCATTGGGAAAATACACGTTGAACAGGGTAAAGTTCCTGAAATCCAGCCGAATGAGTCGCCCCTCATCATCAAACCTGGGGATTCCCATTCCGGTTTGGCTATCAAGAGGCTCCTCTTTTGTGTAAACAGCAACTCCGCTGTAACCCTTTTTCTCAGAGGAGTGCCAGTAGGAGTAATATCCCGGTGGGCGGATCAGGTCTTCAGAAAGTTGCTCCGGCGCGGCTTTGGTCTCCTGAAGGCAGAGGATGTCAGGTGAGGCTGCCTTGAGCCAGTCCAGGAAGCCTTTCTTATGGACTGCCCGGATTCCGTTCACGTTCCAACTCAGGATCTTGATGGTTTTTGGCATGGCAAATGGTGCAGGCGAATGGAAAGACAAGAGACATTGGAGATTTTCTTGGTGCCGAAGGCCGGACTCGAACCGGCACGAGCTTTCGCCCGCCACCCCCTCAAGATGGTGTGTCTACCAAATTCCACCACTTCGGCACAGGACTAATTTAGATAAGAAAAACCGGTTAGTCAATATGAAAGAATGGCGGGTGAGAGTGAAGAATCATGACATGTTTTATTTTATCTATTAGAATTAAAAATCAATTATTTTAATGATTAATTTTATAAATATCAAGTTAAAAATAGCTTGACATCGGAACATCTTGGTTATAATCTTTTTTTCAGGCGACATTAATTTTAAGGAACGCTCGGCTCCGCCGATCTTGGATTTCTCTCCTGCGGATCATCGCGCGCATGAACTGCGCGAGACCGGGTCAAAGGCATTTGCGGAGCGATGTCCAGTCGCCGGAGCGTTGCGGATCGGAAGCAAGATTTGCATGTCCCGGTCATGGTACAGGAAATGCTCCATGCCACCCAACCCCGGACGGCAGGGGTATACCTGGATGGCACTCTCGGCGCATGCGGATATGCAGAAGCGATCCTCAATGCATCGTGCCCGGACAGCATTGTAGTGGGATTGGACCTGGACCCTCAAGCCATCTGCCGCGCGCAGAAGAGACTAGACAAATACGGGGATCGATTCAGAGCGATACACGGAGGATTTCACCACACACGGAGCATTCTTGAGGCTCAAAGTATCACGGCTATTGACGGGGCCGTTCTTGACCTGGGGCTGTCTTCGGACCAGTTGGAGTCCCCGGAAAGAGGCTTTAGTTTTCGTCTCCAGGGTCCCCTCGATATGAGATTTGACAACACATCCGGAGACACGGCACTCAGTTACTTAGAAGTAATTTCTACTAATAAACTTGAAGAAATACTTGCAACCTACGGTCAGGAAAGGTATTGCAAGAAACTAGCCCGCGTGATGCTCGACGCGTTAAACCGTGGGGACATCGTGACGACAAATGACCTTGCGCAAGTTGTTTCATCTTTCATGGGAAAGCGACGGGGAAGGATTCATCCAGCAACGAGGACATTCCAGGCATTGAGGATCGCTGTCAACAGGGAAATGGAAAATCTGGCAGAGGGACTTGAACAAATCCCGGAGTTCTTACAGCCCGGCGCGCGTTTGTGTGTAGTTTCCTACCATTCACTGGAGGACCGACAGGTGAAGATTTCTTTCAGACAAAGGGGCACAGACCGGGAAAGGTGGAAGGTCATCACGCCGAGGCCTTTGAGACCGTCCCCCGGAGAGGTGCGAGAGAATCCTCGTGCCCGTTCTGCTGTCATGCGAGTTTTGGAAGCCTCGGCAGGACCGATGAGAGGCGAAGCGCTATGAGTTCTATGAGTTGCCAAAATTTCTGTCCGAATGAAACACGATTTTACCCTGGTGAATCCACCCAACCCCCTTTGCCAAGGGGGGACAAGGCGGGATTTACAAACCGAAAGAGACAATAATTTTGACACAGTTTCTCAGGAGCAGCGAGATTCGTGGCTGTTGATGCAAAACTATCGAACCAGGCCGATGAATTTTTTGCGTGGGTTTTCCACTGGGAACTTACAAAGGCTGAAGTTCGTCGTGCAGTCGTTTTTATCGGGGCGTGCCTGGCTGCGGCATTACTTTTTCTGGGTCTTTTTTACGTATGGACCCGGATGCAGCAGGTCCAGGTCGGCTACGAGATATCGAGCCTGGAGGCAAAGAACAGGGACCTGAAAAACCGTAAACACGAACTTATGTTGGAGATTGCCTCACAGCAATCTCCCGGTGAGCTTGAAAAAAAGGCCAGGAAGCAGGGGCTCACATTCCCGGCGATGGGAAAGATAGTCCATGTACCGTAATGCCAAACCGATAAATTGGGTCTCATTTCGCATTGCCTTTGTCGCTTTTTTTTTCGCTGTGGGAACCGTCTTACTTCTGGTTCGGGCTTACCGGCTCCATGTAGCGGATGCTGAAATGCTCAAGAAGAGGGCCGACAAGCAGAGAACCATGGTGTTGCACCTGGAGGCGAGGCGAGGAATGATCCTGGACCGGTCCGGTGAGCAGATGGCAGCCAGTTTGGAGGTACATTCCGTTTACGCCAGGCCTCGAAGGATCAGTGAGAAAAGCCGGACTGCCAAGAGGCTCGCGGAAATCTTGGAAATGGACCAGAAAACTCTTATGGGCAAGATGCTGGAAGACAAAGCTTTTGTTTGGATTCAGCGCAGGGTATCGCCCCTCATCGCTGAAAAAGTGAAACGGGCCGATCTTGAAGGAGTATTCACTGCCACGGAGTACCAGCGTTTTTACCCATTCAAGGATCTTGCCGCTCATGCCTTGGGATTTGCAGGGATCGATTCGAGCGGCCTTGAGGGATTGGAGCTTGGCTACGATGTGGATCTGAAGGTGGACCCGATTCCTGTGACTGCGCAGAGGGATGCTCTTGGGCGGCCGGTTATGTTGGCAGCCTTCGGGCAGGACCCCAAGAGGCGAGACCTTCATCTGACTCTGGACCGCAACATACAGTATGTGGTCGAGCGGGAGCTGCAGGACGCAGTGCTGAAAGTCAAGGCAAAAAGCGGCGCTGCCATAGTGTTGAATGCCGATACCGGGGAAATCCTTGCCTTGGCCATTCGACCCACCTACAACCTGAACGTTTTCTCCAAGGCCTCTGCCGGTGTCCGAAGGAATCGCTGTGTGGCAGATACGTTTGAGCCGGGATCCACCTTCAAGGTATTTCTCGCGGCCACGGTCCTGGATCTGGACAGAGTATCACCGGGTGAAAAATTTGACTGTCTCAATGGGCTCTACCGGTATAACGGGGCCGAGATCCACGACATAGTGCCTCACGGCAGGCTTTCTTTTGATGAGGTGATGATTCACTCGAGCAACATAGGCGCAGTGAAGATTTCGGAAAAACTTTCCAAAAGTGAATTTTACAGGGCACTCACCGGCTTCGGTTTCGGTTCGATCACCAGCATTGATCTGCCTGGAGAGCGGCCCGGCCTCTTGCCCCTTCCGAGCCGCTGGTCGGTCCTTACCAAGGCCAACATTGGTTTCGGGCAGGGAATAAGCGTGACGCCGATCCAACTCTGTGCAGCTTTTGCAGCGGCAATCAACGGCGGTTTTCTCTATAAGCCTCACCTCATGAAAAGAATCACCAACGTGCTGGGAGAGACGGTCAGAGAAAATTCGCCGGTTCTCGTCCGCAGGGTTATCAAGCAGTCTACTTCGCAGCGCCTAGTGTCAGTACTCAGGCAGGTTGTGCAGGACGGCACGGGAAAGGCCGCGGCCATACCTGGTGTGGATGTGGTAGGGAAGACCGGCACCGCACAAAAGGCTGATCCGTCGGGTGGCTATTCGGAAGACCGGTATGTCGCATCGTTCGTGGGCGCGCTCATGGACACGAAACCCCGGGTGGTGATTCTGGTCCTTCTGGATGAACCCGCGGTCAAAAAGAGGACCGGCGGCAAAATAGCAGCTCCCGTGTTCAGCACTATCGGTCGGGCCGTCGTTGGTCTGTGCGGGGGGAAACCTACTGAATCCGGGCTGGTTGCTTCTACGACCGCCACGGACTACGGCAAGACCGATACGATTCAGCTTCAAGGCATTCCAGTACGCAAAGGGCCGGGGCCTCGAGAGTGGATTTTGCCTGACCTGAAGGGCCTCGATATGCGCCAGGTGCTCGATGTGTGTGGGAAGATCAAGTGTGATGCCTCGTTTCAGGGATCCGGCTTAGCTGTGGGCCAGGAGCCTAAACCCGGCAGCATCTTGAAAGAGGGGGCCCCTCTTACGGTCTCCTTTGACGGACAAGCATCGTGAAGTGTGAACTCAAAAATGTTTTGGCGATCCTTGAAGGAGCGGTGCTCGAAGGGGATCCCTTCATCTCGGTGAGCGGACTGACTCACGACAGCCGGAAGGTGCGACCTGGATGGCTCTTCGTTGCGATTCCCGGTGAGACCAGCGATGGCCATGACTATATTGAGCAGGCAATCGCTTCCGGCGCGGCAGCGGTCCTGGCCGAGCATCCGGTTGGGCCTGGAATTGCCGGTGTCCCGCGGATACAGGTGGATGATACCCGGAGGGTCCTTGGTAGGGTTGCTTCCCTGATTTACGGCAGACCTGCTTCTCGGATGGTTGTGGTAGGCATCACGGGGACAAACGGTAAGACAACCCTGACTTTCCTCCTGGAATCAGTGCTTTTAGCAGCAGGTTTACGTCCGGGAGTGATAGGGACTATTTCGTACCGCTGGGGCGGCAGAGAATATGCAGCCGGCCATACGACTCCCGAGGCTTCTGACCTGCAGCGGATGCTCGCAGACATGGCTGCCGATGGGGTTACCCATGCGCTCCTGGAGGTCTCGTCACATGGCCTCCATAGTGGACGGCTCGAAGGATGCGACTTCGACCTGGGGGTTTTTACAAATCTTACCCAGGACCATCTGGACTATCACGGAAATCTTGAAGAATATTACCAGGCGAAAAAAATTCTTTTCAGCAGGCTTCTCCCGTTGTCATGCAGGACCAAGAATGCACATGCTGTAGTCAACCTGGATGACCCGTATGGTGTGAGGCTTGCCCGAGAGATACCAGGCATACCCGTAACCGGGTACGGCACGGAATCCGGCTGCACAGTACATCCACACAAGGTTTCTTTGACTGCGGAGGGTATTTCGGGAACGGTTGTCGATGGATCGGGGTCTGTTCACGTTCAGTCCCGTCTTACCGGGGCATTCAACCTTCTGAACATCCTGGCTGCTGTTGCGGTCTCGGAAAGGCTTCACATCCCCAAGGAAGCCGTGAGTAGAGGAATAGAGGCTGTGGATGTGGTGCCCGGCAGGCTTGAGCGTGTGCCGTCGGAAAGAGGGAACATTTTCGTTGATTATGCTCACACTCCTGACGCCCTTAAGAACGTGCTGGAGGCCCTCGCCAAGTTTCGGGTGGGCCGAATAGTAACGGTGATGGGGTGCGGTGGGGATAGAGACAGGACCAAGCGACCGATCATGGGCAAGGAAGCCGCGCAAGGGAGTGACTTTGTAGTGGTCACGTCGGACAACCCTCGAACCGAGGAGCCGATGGACATAATTCACCAGGTGGAGAACGGGGTCATTGCTCAAGGGTTTGTTCGGTGCTCGGAAGAGTTTAACGGATCGCCCCTGAAGTCCGGGCACTACGTGGTGATTCCTGATCGCCGGGAAGCCATCGCGTTTGCCGTGAAACGTCTGCAAGACATAGACATCCTGCTGGTGGCCGGCAAGGGACATGAAACCTACCAGGAAATTGGCATCATTCGATATCCGTTTGACGACCGGGAAGTTCTCCGTGAAGAGTTGACAAAACTGGAAGACGCTTCGCAACCGCAAAGGCAACAAACATGAGAGCCGAAGGCGGACCCTATACGACAACCGACATAGTACGGGCTTGCACAGGCACACTGCTTCGAGGCGAGCATGGTACGACCTTCGATGCTATATCGACCGATTCGAGAGACATAAGGAAAAACGACCTGTTCGTACCACTGCGAGGTACGAACTTTGACGGACATGATTTTCTCTTTCCGGCCCTGGAAGCCGGAGCCAGAGGAAGCCTGGTGGACCGCGATGCCGACAGGGAAATCCCCGAAAATCTCACCAACCTTGTCCTGATCCAGGTTCAGGACACCCTCCGAGCTTTATCCGATCTTGCATCAGCCCACCGTCAGAAATATCACACCCCCCTGATCGCGGTCACCGGCTCTTCCGGCAAAACCACCGTCAAGGAGATGATTGCGGCCGTCTTGAGACGGTCGCATCGTCCCCTGGTTTCAGAAGGAAATCTCAACAATCTTATTGGGTTGCCCATGACCGTGCTGAACATGGGTCGCCGGCACACCGCAGCGGTTGTGGAAGCCGGAATAAACAGAATCGGAGAAATGGAGTCTCTTGCCCTGGCAGCGTCTCCCAACACGGCAGTGATTACGACAATAGGCCCGGTACATCTGGAGGGTCTGAAATCCATGGAGAACATCGCCAGGGAGAAATTTATGCTTGTGAGGGCTCTGTCTTCGGAAGGAACAGCCGTATTGCCTCACAATGAGAGGTACCTGGCCCCATTCGTCAGGGATTGCAAAGCTCGGGTAGTGACATTTGGTGTGGAGAACGGAGATTTTCGAGCTTCCGAAATAAGACATGGCCAACCGACCGTATTCGAGATGATATGCCCGGCAGGAAGGCAGGAAATCGTATTGCGTATTCAGGGCCTCCATAATGTCTCTAATGCCCTGGCTGCCGCTGCGGCCTCGTTGTCAGCGGGAATGAGCTTGAGGGATGTAGCTGAAGGTCTGAACGACTGTATGCCGCCGGCACTGAGAATGGAAATGGTCAGCCTTCCTGGGAAGCGCAGCCTGATGCGTGACTGTTACAACGCGAATCCTCAATCTGTGAATGCTGCCTTGGAGGTTTTAGCCTCAGGCAGTCCAGGATCAAACAAATTGGCAATCCTGGCTGACATGATGGAACTCGGGGAACATACGGAAAGGCTCCACGAGGAAGTGGGAAGACGCTCTGCGGAGCTTGGTATCCAGAGGGTCATATTTGTGGGAGCATTCGGGCGGTTTTTCTCCAAAGGGTTCATTTCAGCTGGAGGAGATAGACGAGTCCTGAGCATCGTCCCGGACAAAGATGCTGCATGGGAAGTTATCAGTCCGGATCTCAAAAACTTCGAAATTATTTTGGTCAAAGGTTCCCGAGCGATGAAGATGGAGTTCATTGCCGACCGTATATTGCAGGAGAATTAGCCCATGCTCTACCATCTGCTTTATCCTTTGGGCGCCCATTCGATCCTGTTCAATGTATTCAAGTACATTACTTTCAGGGCGATCATGGCTACTCTGACTGCCCTGATCATCAGTTTCCTGCTTGGAGGCCCGCTGGTGGAGTATCTCCGGACATTCCAGATCGGCCAGATGATAAGGACAGACGGTCCTAAGAGCCATTTCGAGAAAAGTGGGACCCCGACCATGGGAGGGCTTCTGATCCTTTTCGCCATGACCTTTTCCTGCTTGCTCTGGACTCGTCTGGACAACCTTTATTTCTGGATTGTGCTCGGGGTCACGTTGAGCTATGGGGCCATAGGATTCCTGGACGATTACCTCAAGATCATACGGAAGAACCACAAGGGGCTCAGCGGCAAAAAGAAGCTGTCCAGCCAGCTCTTCATAGGAGTGCTGATAGGGTTTGTGCTTTGGATGGACCCGGGGTTTAAGACCACCATGGCCGTGCCGTTTTTTAAAAATTTCAATCCGGACCTGGGGATATGGTACATACCGTTCGCGGCCCTGGTAATAGCCGGTTCTTCCAATGCGGTCAATCTGACCGACGGGCTTGACGGGCTGGCAATCGGGCCTGTCATGATCTGTGGTGCGACCTATTTGCTTTTTGCCTACATTGCGGGACATCTCAAACTCGCCCAGTATCTTCAGGTGACGTACGTCCCCGGCGCCGGCGAACTCTGTGTGGTCTGCGGAGCCATGCTGGGGGCTGGAATGGGATTTCTCTGGTACAACGCCTATCCTGCCGAGGTCTTCATGGGGGACGTGGGCTCCCTAGCTCTTGGCGGGCTCTTAGGATCTGTCGCGGTGGTTACCAAGCACGAGATCCTCTTGGTGATTGCCGGTGGAGTATTTGTCATCGAAGCAGTATCGGTCATCCTGCAGGTAGCTTCTTTCAAGACTACCGGCAAACGGATTTTCAACATGGCCCCGATACATCACCATTTCGAACTGAAAGGGTGGCCGGAACCCAAAGTGATTGTGAGGTTCTGGATTATCTCTATTGTTTTTGCACTCATGGCGGTCAGCACCTTGAAGCTGCGCTAGCGTCCCGGGAGACAACACATGGACAGCTTTAAAGAGAATTGTGCGAATATTGACAATGACGACTCTCAATCAAGAGATTTACCCGGCCGCTTTCCTGGAGCCCAGCTTTATTGTTGCGCTTACGCTTTCACAGGCAGACGTGCGTACCGGGAACGTCCCGAAAGGTATGTGCCGGCCAGGGATAAAACCGATGAGTGCAGACTTGTTTTCAGGAGTGAGTAATGGGCCAAAATGCCCAAGCTCAAACTGAAGCCGCTGAGCCGAAAAGAGGTTACGGACCCGATCCGTTTCTCTTGACGGTAATCGTCCTGATCCTTGCCATTGGGATCGTGATGGTGACCTCCGCGGGGTACATCATTGCATCCGGCAAGTTCGGCGATGGCTTTTATTATACGAAGAAGCAGGGGTTTTCCATGATCATCGGATTGGTGCTCATGTACCTTTTTTCTCGGGTGAACCCCTCTTTTTGGAAAATAGCTGCCGTACCTGTTCTGGGCTCTGGAATAATTCTGTTGATCCTGGTTTTCATTCCCGGGATAGGAGCTGAACTGGGAGGCTCGCATCGGTGGTTGCGCTTGCCTTACGGGTTCTATCTGCAGCCTTCGGAGCTGATTAAGTATGCCGTAATAATTTTTTTCGCTCGCTCGCTTGCAAAGAAGGGCGAAGGTATACGGGACTTTGCCGTGGGGTTATTACCTCATCTTTTGGTCATGGGTGTGGTGGTTTTCCTGGTGCTCATTCAACCTGATTTCGGTTCGGCCGTTATCGTAACCATTGTAGGGTTCATGATGCTTTTCGTTGCCGGTGTCCGGCTTCAGCACCTGCTGGGTATTGCTATCCTGTGCTTGCCTTTTCTCTTCCACATAGCCATTAGCGCCCAGTACCGCATGTCCAGGCTCAAAAGTTTCCTTGACCCCTGGAGTGATCCTCTGAATTCTGGATTTCAGATCATACAAAGTCTGGTGGCCTTCGGCTGCGGGGGGTTATGGGGAGTGGGAATCGGACAAGGCATTCAGAAGCTATTCTACCTTCCCCAGCCGCATACGGACTTCATCTTTTCCGTGGTAGGGGAGGAGTTGGGTCTGTTCGGGGTCGCCTTGTTGATCATCCTTTTTTATCTGTTGATCTGTCGGGGACTAGTGACGGCCATCAGGAGCGGGGACGAGTTTCACCGGTACCTGGCATTCGGCATCACGTCTCTGATCGGTCTCCAGGCAATGGTCAACATGGCCGTGGCCATGGGAATGTTGCCGACCAAGGGGCTTCCTTTGCCTCTTGTGTCACTGGGCGGAACTTCTTTGATCATGAACCTGTCCGGCCTTGGGATCCTGATGGCCATAACCAGGGCCCAGGGCGGTTCACTCGGAGAAAAACAATGAGACTCATTATTGCAGGCGGAGGAACGGGCGGCCATCTGTTCCCTGCACTGGCCATTGCCCGAGCAATGAGAGCCATGGACCCAGAGGCAAACATAATGTTTGTAGGAACCCGCCACGGCATAGAGTCCCGCGTCATACCGGAATCGGGCTTTCCCCTCAGATTCATTCGTGCAAGGGGAATAAGAAAAACAGGGCTCATCAATACCCTATCAGCAGGCCTCGAAATTCCCATGGGGGTGGTGCAATCCTTCTCTATTATTCGAAAATTCCGGCCCGGCTTCGTCTTGGGTGTGGGAGGATACGCTTCCGGACCAACCTTGGCCGCGGCTGTCATAATGAGGATACCGACGGCGATTCAGGAGCAGAATTCCGTGATGGGCACCACAAACCGTTTGCTGTCTGGGTTTGTGGATCGTATTTTCACTTCCTGGGAGGTAACTGAGCCTGCACCCCCTCAGAACAAGACCATGGTGGCCGGCAATCCGGTGAGAGAGGATTTGTTCCAAAGCCTGCCCGGAGAGCTTGATTTAGACAGATTCAAAATCCTGGTCTTTGGAGGTTCCCGTGGGGCGAGGAGCATTAATCTTGCGTTAGCCGAAAACCTCGACGTGCTTCAACCCCTGGCAGGCCGTATCAGGATCCTGCACCAGACGGGACAGAGGGCGGTTGAAGACATAAAACGTGCGTACGATGAGGCAGGGATCCAGGCTGATGTCCGGGAGTTCATCCACGAGATGGGACCGGCTTACCACTGGGCGAACCTGGTAGT
>CAIXMD010000291.1 GCA_903920415.1 uncultured Desulfomonile sp. | reverse complement strand
TGCCATTGTCCCCCAGGCGGCATCATCATAGAGCAGAGAAAGTGCCAAAAATATTTGACGCTGACCATATAATAGTTCCAATGCATCATCCATGACGTAATCGCTGAAGCCGACAGTTCGACCGGCTTTTCTGATCGTAGCACTGATCCTATCAATAGGGAAATCATAGCCCGACTCAGACACCACTTCAGGTTGCAAAGCCGTACGGATATCCCTTAACATGTTGTCTGATGTGCCTCCAAATACACCATTCAAAAGGGCCATGATCAGCCAACGACGTATTTGCTCAGCGTTTCGTGCTTCAAAAGGAGTAGAACCACGCATGGTTACGTTTGGATTTTTATATAAGTAGTAAATAATCGGGATGAGTGCATTGTTACTAGTGAGATTGTCACGATCAATACCGAAAGAGTTCGTAAGATCAACCCCACGCTCAACTGCTTTTTTTATTGCAGGCCATTTACTCCTAATAGTTGAAAGGTTGGCGTTGTTAAAGTTCTGAACTTTATAGGCAACTGGGAGATCCGTAAGGACGAGACATGACTTCATTATGAAATCCTTGTCGAAGTTATTTCGGCGGGTCAATTGGGAGTTGATACGATCTACAAAATCGAAGATTTCGTCACGAGCATTCACTCCATCCCAGCTTGATGTGACCATCGACAATAGTAAATCCGATTTACTCAGCTTGGTTCCACCTTCATTCGCTCGAACAAAAATATCCAACACTCGATCATAGTCTTGATCAGTCTCTGTATAGTAGGCAATGACTTCATCGACATGAATAGCATTATACAGCCTGGTAAGGTTCCTCTCGAATAATCTGCGATCACTGCGCGAAATCCCTTGTTGCACAAACATTTCATCATGTTCATCAAGGAATGTATCGAATTTCTGGCGTTCGTCAAAATCGAGAATATGTCCAATACGAAACCAGTAATGCTCTCCGCTTGGCTTAGGAACCTGCTCCATAAACGCAAACCTGTAGTAGATTCCAGTTTCAGTGGAGTCATTGTCAAGTTGTGGGTCAGCAAAAAGGTCAAGATGCAATCGCTGCTTACTCCAAGCGTCGGGGTTGTCCCACCGCTTATATTTTTTTTCGCAATGTAGTTGCCTTTTAGTCCAATAAGGAGAGATGTCAACCGCTGCTGCCCATCAAGAACCAAAGAGAGATTTGTAGCTCCATCGGTGTTTGCACGTTGGTTGTGCGTACCTCCGTCCTGCGCCTCCTCCAGGAATTTATAGACTTGCCATTTGTCCCTATTCTCTTGTTTTAACTCCCAAAATAGAAATGAGCTAATCGGATAGCCTCGCATAATTGAATCAAAAAGCTGCACTATCTGCTCTGGTTTCCAAACGAATTCACGTTGAATAGCTGGTAAAAAATACTGATAGTTCATTCGACCGATAGTAAGGGCAATGCTTTCAGAACGATAACTCAATTAGTCCTCCGATTTGATGCTTAAATTTTAGTATCTACTGCTTATTTACCTTTATCGTTCTGACGTTAAAGCGACTGGTGCGGTATTATAAGCATCGGTTACGCTGTACAGTTTCACCTTAAAACGACTCATCTCGATGCAGGCAATAACAAATATTTGATTTCTCCGCCCCATTTTTCACTTTCAGCAATACCGTTGCGCTAAATATCGCAACGGTATCTTACGGCAACAAGTGTCCCGCAATCGCCATCACAACAGGCCAAATTCGTTTCTCTTTTTTGTAAAGTTTTGTGAGATCGAAGGATTGTCCTTTGTCATTCCAGACCGTTCCGGTCGTTTCCAAACATATAAGCGGCTTATAATCCCTTATGACAAACCAAAAACGATAAGCAGGTATTTCCAGTAAATCATTCGGTACAGATACTCTTAATCGCTCTTTGGCTTCAGGAAATTGGTTAAATAAATGGCTTACACCACACTCACCCATACCAGTCGAATCATAATAGCCATTGCGACATTCCCATTTTTCTCTACCGAAAACGGAATGCGATAAAAAAGCTGCAATAAATCTGTATGTAAGAACATCTTGTGTACTAGGAGGAAGTTTTACCGGAATCGGCAGTTCAAGCCTGCGACATATCTGATCGAGAACAGCTTGCGGTTCTTCTTCAGCCAATAACCGCCATATATCCAAGGAAGGTTGGCCATTAAAATCGTGAAAGCTGCCAACACGGTTAAAGTCTGCAACATGACGCTTATCATGAAACAGAGACAGGCAATCATACTGACCACCACCAGGATGGGTCTCTACCATAACAAATTTTCCGGGATAACGCCTGTGTAGTTCGCTAATGATGCGCCAGGATGCAACTTCAATCAATTGTGCGTTCATGCGGATCCCTTCAGAAATATTCTGATTTTCGTTACGCAACGCGCCCTCATCTGACAACGAGTAATAAACTCCCAGCTCCGTGGCAACCAATGCGGCGCTTCGAGCTATCAAATCCTTGTACGGTCGGAAAATCGCATTTTCACTGCCATCATTTTGAATTCCTATCCCAAACTCCCAATAGGAAAGATACGCTTTGCCTTCGTCGGCTGCGTAAGCATTTCCCATACCGGCGGAACAATCAAGTGCGTACTCCCAGCTATTCCTCCCCATAGATACCCCATGCTCAGGGTGCGGCTTAAGACCAAGCTCGATCAGATACACGAGACTCTTTGCGTCAAGCGGACGAAACGCTGCCACGCGCAAACGACTATCTTCTCGCGGAATGATGGCGGCGATAAGCTCTTCCCCTCGCTGAATCGTGACCAGCTTGCAGTCAAGATCCACCGGCCCGATCTCTAACCACCAATTATCACCTGATACAGAAATTACTTCCCGATCATCAACGGGAGCCACCAACGTTGTCAGCCGTTCCAAGGCAGCATCAAACTGTTTCCAATCGTGCCCTGCTTCCCGGCTGCGTTGCTGCAGCCCGTACAGCAGAGCAGCTAGAGGCATATTACCACCGCCAGCAACGACTTCGAGTAAATCAATATGTACTGGATAGAGGATGTCAGGCAGACCATACCGTTCCAGGACATCTTGTTTGAGTTTGAGTTCAACAAAATTCTGCATGGTTTTCCTTCAGTAGTCTAAAATAGAACCTGAATGAAAATTTCATTTTCTTTTGACCCAAATCCATCCTTCTTTTACGGCTAATTTTTCTAGTTCGGGCGGTGGTGGATACACATCCTTTTTCAGAAAGTCCATACCAGCCAACACACAAACAATAGCATCAAGTGCGTCTGCTGACTCAAGTGACTTGGATCGCACATCTTTTGATTCGATTGCAATACCAAGTTTTTCTAGATTTTTCAGGATATCATCGCGAGTTTTTACATCTCCTGGTTTTTTGTACCCTTTATATATCAGGTTATGTGTTTTTAAGGTCGCCGCTGGATATACTTCTATTGCAGCCGTTTCTTGAAAATGCTCAACTTGTGCCAACGGAATTAGCCCATTTCCAAGATAATGCAGAAGCTTGAGGGCAGAATGTGCTGTCCGCGCAATACGATCAGCTCCAACATCTAATGATTGAATCCCGTAAGTGTCTTTAATAAAGCGATCCGTTGCACGACGAAAAAGCTTATGTGAATCATCTTCTGGTATTTTCTTACCAGCCTCATGTTTATCGAGATAACCCCCAAGTGGTTCCGGCCAGCCAAGCGGCGCATCAAGCGCCAAAAGAACGCGACCACCGTCCTGCTTACATTTCACAAGCATGTCTCGAATGACATTATCATCAAGGCCTTTTTCAGCACTTTCAATAAAACATGCGTTGTCTTCAAAGCGTGCGAGTGCCACACCGCGTTTGTTATCCTGTGTTGCGCAGTCAATGCCGATGATATGACAAGTATCTAAATTCATATGATTTTCCTGTTACCTTTCATGTTTTGGCTTCAGCGTAAAACACAGCAGACTATATCCATCAAACACTGCAATCAATTTTCCAGCCCATCAAGTTGGCAATATTGCCCGCTGTGCTTATTACTGCTTGGCTTGCATCAACCGGCAATTGGAAAACCAAACGGCACCCTCTCGTATTTTTTTCTCCGTGCCAGTTTACAGAGATAATCGGCAATCCTCTTTTCTGGCATTTTTGGAATGCCAATAGAGATGCTTCTGTTTCGACTCCATTTGTACAGACAATTGGCAACCAGAGAATAACATGCTCTACCATTCCAAAGAGAGCCAACGCGAAGTCTACATCCATAAAATCGGGTGGATCAATCAGCAAAAGATCTGGTTTATCTCCCGCAAAATCAACTTCTTTCGCAGGTCTTGTGAATATTTCAACCTCATTCCGGTCATAGAATGTGACAAGCTGAGAAATAACCGCAGGCGAGATGTCCCAAAGACGGGCTTTAAATGCAATGCCTTTTCCCATGCACAGCTTAAACATGAAGAGGGAAGAACCTGGATAGACTGAGCCTCGGAGCCCAAACTTACACTCCCAAAGCTCTTGCCAGAACTTAACCGTCGGACTTTCGTAAGTAAAACCGGAATCGTGTGAAACGCCAATGCCATTCCGCCATTCTCCGTCAGATTTTAGCGGGTTGTATGCGTAACCGGCAAAAGTGTCGGCATAATGGAAGGTATCCTTGACTTTTGCCATTAACACACTGGCAGCAGCTATAAGTGCCGTGTGTTTAATGACATCACCTTGATTTCCAGCTTTTACATTGTGATCGTACATATCTAATCCTTTTATAAATATGGACATTTCCTCAGTTTCTATACAAGCAGCTCGATTACTCTCAATCTATCTACAACCCCCGGATCAATTTCAATGGGATCATCTCCCTCAAAAAATGGACTTCCAAAATGACTGTATGAAGCATCGCTGATACTGTCGAGAGTACCGTCAAGCATCAGATTATGCTCAGCAGCAAGTGTTTCCAGCTCTTCTCGCTCCCATACGAGCTTAGATGCCAATAACTGCATAAATGTGAAGGCTTCTGCATCAAGTCCAATAAACGAAACAGGAGGCGTCGGCAACTCAGTTAATGGATTGATTGCCGATGATTGTTCAGAATCTGAAAAAATATTATTGAGGATTGTAGACACAACTTTTGTCTCGGCAATTTTAGCTTCAATGCTGTCCATATCAAGAGTAAGATTCTCCGCCGATCTTGGTGACACGGGGATAGCAAACCCTCGCGGTGGTCCTGAATTGGCTGTTTGTATTGTAACTGGTTCGTTTGCGCTAGAAAGGGTAACTTTTACAATCTCAACGTCATAACCAAGTGGTGTTAGGAGCGTACTTATAAGTCGTCTCTGTGTAGCCGTTAGTGTATTTCCTGGAGATTTAACCAAGCGAAAGGCTACGGTATTTTCATGCCATAGTGTTAAGCTTGGCCAGCCTGAACGCAGATCGTACGGAGCCTCTGAAAAGACAGTGGCTATAGAGTGAAGTCTCTCAGCACCCAATGATTTAAACAAACCCAACGCTTTTTCAGTGTTATTAGCAACAGTCATGGGAGACATGGGCGTACCAAAGCCAGTAACAGTCATAACAGCAAAATTAGTTGCAATTTGGTGAGCTGTTGCGTTGCGTACACATTCAAGCATATCTGTTACACTTGTGGTTTTTTGCTGTCCTTGGTCATCGTAGTAGAAGCCCCAATGATAAAGCGATTCAATAAATGTTGAATTCAATTCATCAGGTAGTAGTTTGAACGAAGCTGCCTTGATCAGTGAAAGCATAAGAAAGCCTAGCCCGTCATGCCCACTCCAACCCTCGCGTTCATAAACAGAAAGTACTGTTTGCTCTATCGACGCAAAGACGCCATTTGGTTCATATCGCCAAAGTTTCGGTCCGCCAGAGTATAATTGAAGCTGTCTATTGCCGACACTGAGTTTTACAGCCACAAACCCACCCCCTTCTTTCATTTTTAAATACCTCGAAATCAATAAGCGGCACAGTAGACTAAATTTTGTCAGCTACATTTCCACTTCCAAATTCATCGGTATTGAAACAAACAGCTTGTCTGCCCTCTCTATAACGCGATTTTCGAGAATCACATCAGTTTTCAAATCTGCCATAAATCGGGTGAGTGCTGTACTCAGTGCATTGAACAAGTCTTGTGAAACAACGACAAGATATTCTCCAGCAACAAAATCAGTCGTGTTACGTAGAGGTTCATCGAGTACCCCTGAGAGATACACAATTTTTCGGATTTTCCCCTTTTGCGAAAGGCTGGAGTTGGAGGTGTAAGTGTGTATCAAGCCGCATCTCGCGCCCCATAGATCATCGGCTGAACAGCAAAGCTGACTGCCTGGCAATAGATATCGATTGACCCAATTTTTAAAGTCACTCCCAGTACTTTCTGTTGCCGGTACTGTGCATGTAAGCGAGGACAAAATATCTATTGTCGAATAAGTCATCATCATGGCAGGCAGCAGAAGTTTGTTTTGATGTAGCAGATTGATGGAGCGTAAAAGACCATCTATGGCGTTATGAAGTGATTTACGATTCACAAGATCAACTCCCTGTTTCATTTTTAGAATCTAATCACCTTTAAAACGAGAACTACCAATATCGCCAATAACTCCCACTCCGACATATTATTGATCCCTTCACAAAGAGATTAAAGACCACGTCAGTTTTGATATTTCCAACGCCGGAGTGAATTCGAAGTAATCCGTATTTTCGATAATCGTTGATGTCTGCCACGTACTGATTTTTCAAGCATTCTCCAGCAAAAAAAAACACACATCTAAAATTCAAATTACAAATTCAAATTACGATTGGATTAGACTTGATATCACATTGATGTCTTGTTTCTGCTCACTTTCGCTTCTACCGGTTCCGGGGGTGCCATCTTTCCGAAATGCATTATTTACCACCAAAGGACCCGGATGATATAAAGGAACAAGGCATGTACCTCCCCAAGGCATAATACAACGCCCAACTAACTGGCTAACCGTCACTTCATCAAGACGGAGAAGCCTTCCATCTATGGCTATCGGGTCAAGACGGTGCAGTTCCTTAAGTGCCTCATTACCAAAAGCCAAGACAACTTTTGGCCGCATTAAGTCAAGCAATCGGCGAAGATGACCACGACAATTACGTCGTTGTATTGACGTTGGAGGGAATCCATTCCCACGAGCGGCTGGCAGGCATTGCACAGCATTCGTAAAAACTACCGTCTCCGGTAACACATCTATGTGCTGTAGAAGGCGACGTATACGCTTTCCAGTTTCATCAGTATCAGTGTCGCAAGTAATATAACCCTTAGTGAGTTGATAGGTATCTCTATAGTTTGGTGCCTCCATAACAGCCAATATGCCGGATTGACAGGATACTTCAAGCAGCTCCACTTTGCATTTAGGTTCTTTAATTTTGTCAAGCATCGCTGTAGCCCAACCAGTTCTAAAGCCATTATTGCTTTTCGGTTCATAATGAATCAATGCATGAAGTAATTGTTTTGAATCCGATGGGTTAATCTCTCTGCCATCAGGGAGCAAACGGCACTTGCAGCATTGTTTCAATGAATTTCGCCATTCTTGCAATTCAATTCCAGCCTTTGGCATTAGGCTCCGCCTCGATACATATATATTTCAACAGCATTTCAGAAAATCCGCCTCATTAAAATTTGAGCAACTTTAAAATTTCAACAATAACAATCACTATTAACCATCCCTCAGTCATGATGTCTGCCCTCCTTGCATCTCATTCAACTCCGCCTTCATTCCAGCGCGGATTACATTCCGGCAGGTCAAAACCAACTGCACAGATTTTTCTGCTTTCTGGATTGGTGCTGTTAGCGACTGATCCGCCCATAGTTCCGGTGTCGCCATATGCTTCAACACCTCAGCGGCATCATCCGTCGATTTCTTAACAGCCGATTCGAGCTTATCAAGCAAGCCATCCAGTGTTTCGGAGGAGAACGATCTGATGCAGTCAGTTTCGGAAATCACTTTTTGCTGTTCGTCATACAAATGATTGAATAACGCTTGAACTTCTCGGTTAAATTCGGCAATGGCACAGCTTCTGGCTGTTTTATCTTTAGCTGAATTTGAAGCAAGAAAACGATTCATAATCGGATGGAACTGAAGAGTAAAAATCTCATTGTTCTTCCGATGAAATTCATCAAGCAGCGTAAAATAATTCACAAACTGCTGTCTCTTCTCATCAAACCGACACTCTCTTTTCACTATGCCAACGACACGCGGCTTTATTTTATCTACGGCTGCAATGTCCTGCTGCCGAAATTGTGGATACTCAATCACTCTTGCTTTAGAGCAGTCTGCACTCAAAGCAATAGGCTGTTTATCAGCCAGCTTCGAAACGCCTTCCAGTAACGCCCTTTTACTACGCTTGGCTTTTAAAAATGCTGCAAAAGCCATAACGCACATTCCAAGCAAAAAACTCACCAGTAGCGGTACTATCTCAGATACGGACATATTTTTCACCATACCAAATATTTCGTTCCGACGATATGCCAAGAATCATAACATACTCATACGACACAATAAGTCCTTCGGTGTTTTTTATTTTATTTTCATGCCATACCTTCCCACAGTACCTCCCCCATCTAGCGTCCTACACACGATATATTTTCACTGCATCATTTATTTCTTTGATTATTTTCTCCCGCAACCAATCCGGTTCCAACAACTCCACCTGCGAACCGTGCTTGAGGATCTCCATAGTAATCTCCCCTTCGTGTGATGCCGGAATGGTGCGTACCAGCGAACCGTCATCCTGAACTATCTCAGTCTGTGCCTCATACCACATCTCCCCTTTGATCCAGCGGGATCGCTCCGGGGTGAATCGTAACACCACATTGAAGCTCTTCCTGTTCTGGAAAATGCCAAAGGTATTCTGAAGGTAAGATAACCAATCTTCTTTCTCTCAAATTTTGAAGGAAGTATTTTCGACACTGCAGAGTGTTATCCGCCCTATCACAAACTCCCGCCAATCGTTACGTAAATCCAGATTTCTATTTACTCGTCGATTACCTTCCTGGCGAACTGATAAGAAATTTCTTGTGCGTTCGCCTCGTCAATCAATTTCACGACAAATCGCGACAGTTCGCTATAAGGCGAGCCGATAGGAATTGTGCCCTCAAACCAGTTCCCGCCAACCTGCGATAACTCTACCAAATTCTTCCTGGAATGCCGGTCGGCGGAGGTTGTCACGCTTGACCTTCCCGGCAAAGACTCTCCATCTGGTTTCGTCCTTAATGATTTCCACCAGTAGATGCCTGACCTTGAGCATGACCTTGGCCCGCTCAGTATATTCTTTGCGGGTTGCATTGTTGTTCAGATTACCGAGCCCTGAAAGGTAATAGGTCAGGATCTGTTCAGGGAAACGCTCTTCCAGCTGTTTTGCTGCCTGCAGTTCATCACCTGAATCCCAGGCATAGCGGGGATATTTGTCCTTGAGCAGTATCGCCACAGCATGTTCGTATTCCTGACGCTGCATCCTGATCTTGAGGCTTTCGGAGGACCATGCCTTATCCAGTCGCTCAAGTATTTTGGGTTCGTGGAACTCCCACTCTTCTGCGGTACAGGTTTCTTTGAAGGCATTGTACTTTGCTAGAGTTAGGCGATCCGTTGCCTGCTCAAACTGGATGGCAAGATACTGGTCCCGATTGCCACCCTCTCTGGCACGGTCGGACAGAAATTTTCGCAGTTCGTCCATCCGCCCCTGTCCTTTAATTTTGCCCTCTTCAGCAACCGACAGGGCTTCCTTGCGGTTACCCTCATCCCAGTAGAAGGTGGCAAGATCATAGTAGTCGCCACCGTACACCAGTTTCTTGTGCCGCAACTCCAGATATTTCGCCCGGTCACCAAGTTTGCGATAGATCCGTCGGGCGTGATCGGTCGGCCAATCCTTGTTCATTGCTTCCAGCATCTGTGCCAGATGCCGCCAGTCCTCATCACGGTAGCACGTGGCATAGGCCAGATCATAGAGCGGATCATCCAGACCGGCATTGCCGCTCGTGATGAACGGCAGCACTTCATCAAGGAGTTCACGACGAACCTGTTCATCAACCTTTGAGTTAGCAAGTTGTTTCCCGATTTCGTCCAGCAGGTCTGCAACATGATCTACTGTCTCGTAGTCACCGCCACCGCAATCGTCGAGCTCCTCCAGGTCGGGAGACAACTCCCACCAAAGGGCCATGACTATCTCGCCTTCCGACTGTGTCTTCTGGGCAGGGGCGAGTGAGACATGTTTCTTCAGGTAGTCAAAGCATTCACGGCGCACATCGGGCCGGCCTATCGCAAGCTCTGCAATCAATGTGATCAGCGTTTCAGGTTTGGCCGCCTCCAATAAATCCACCAGCGAATCTGCCGTTTTTTTCTTCTTTACCATAATGACCTCACAGATGAAACTGGACGATCTGGTCCAGGAGCGGCAGCTTCCTCACCCTGAACTCATCTGAATAGCGGTCATTGCCGGGGCGTTCAATTTCCACCAGTCCAAAGTAACGGGCAAACCGATTCAGACAGCGCGAAGAATAACTGGTCCGCACCACTTTCTCGGGCGAATAGTAGTTGCCGACTGGTTGAATGTGCGGAAGCAGGTTGCGAAAAGCCTGCAGGAAATTGTCTTCATAGAAGATACTGCTCCGCCATTCACCACCGTACCTGGTCAGCAGATAGAGGCTGAACAGAAACGACTGCTGTATGAAGGGAATTTCTCCCAGATGATCCTGATAGGCCCAGTTGTATTCCCTGACAAAGGCCCGTAACAAGCGCGAGTAGATGCCCGATAGCTCCTGTTCAGCCAACAGATTCCGGCACTCCCTGCTGAGGATAAACTTCCCCTTGTATTTTCTGATCAATCCGGCCAGTTCGGCAACCAGCCGGGTTGTATGCATTACCCTGAATTCCGGTTCTGTTCTCAGCTCGCCAATCTCGATTATTCTCCGGTATTCCTCTTCACTATAGTAACTTTGAGCCGATTCCCGGCAGAAGTTACGCGGCATGTTGCCGGTGGCGGTTGCCTTCAGACCGTCATCACCGATGCCCTCTGCCAACAGATTGAACAGGGATATAATCGGGGCTTGCAGATGACTGTCGAGGCTGGACGGGAAGACAATCAGATGGGGCGTATCAAACGGGAAGTGCAGAAACCGGTGCATCTGTTCCGGAGACAGACCGTGGAAATCGTCTCTGGGTGCCTGATTACGTTGCTGGTTGTGCTGACGCAGAAATGCGTTGGCTTCATCAAGCGAGCCGAAGCTCTTATCCTTGAGCAGTTCCTTCAACTCGTCCATGGCCGACCCCTTGACGTGCTGGTGTTCACTGGCGTCATGTTTATCGGCGCAGCACTTTTTGTATTTGAGCCCGCTGCCACAGGGGCAGGGATCATTTTTGCCTGTTTTCAAGATGAACTCCTTGCCTCAAATGTCTCAATTATGTCCCCATCAGAACCATGTCCTATATGTCTCATAAATGTCCCATAATCAAAAAAGTCCGTCCAATCACGTAATGTCCCATATGTCCCAAAAATGTCTCATTTCTTCCCTGTGAGAATGTAGTAGCTTCCCCGTTTTTCACCTACACGCACAATAACACTCTTTTGTACAAGATCATCAAGGTCACGGGCAGCAGTTTTGCGAGTACAGCCTGTAAGTTCCTGAAATTCCGAGTTAGTGATCCGCCCAGATCCCTTTATATGAGTCACCCCCTTCACCTGCCGCTCATTCAGGTTCATTACGGCCATAATTTCCGGAGTCAGCCAGTCACGCCATATGGTTGAAACGAAAAACCCCTCCCGCTGTTCAAACTGTGGCTCCGGCAGTCCGGCCTCGCGGCAGAGCTCAATCATGGTCTGGGTGCCGGAACCGACCCGCTCGATGTAACGTGCCAGATAGAGGGATTCTGCCAGAAGCGGGTTATACGGAACGGATGGGTGGTCGTGCCGGAGACTGTCCATGGTAAGTGTGCCAGGCAACGAACCGGGATTCCATATTTCGAGCCTGTCGGCAAACAGTCGAACCTCGACAGAGGCATTACTGTGATAGTCCCGGTGGGCAATGGCATTAACGATTGCTTCGCCAACGGCATCGGGTGGGAGTTCATAGGCCGTCGGCGCAGTGATACTGACATCCCTGACGCCGACAGCGCGGTCGATCCGGTCGAGAACAAAATCGCGGGCAAGGTTTGCCTGCTCGAAAAGATCACCACCATAGACCTGCATCGATACAAATGGGCGCCGATATTCCGTGCCACGGCAATGCATGCACTTGATTTCAGCAGTCCGGTGGAATTTCTGCGGATTGCTGCCGAAGAGCATGACCGCTGCATTGGTCGGCTTGTGCTCATGAACGAGGTTAAGGTGGGTCAGCAGCGCCTGGGTGCTGGTATTTGATTTCAACGGAAATCCGCGTTCACGGCGGGCGGTATCCAGGAACCATTCCACACGCTTGCGAGAAATGTCTTTCAGGGAAGCCTGCTCACAGGGAGATGTGTCGAAGGGAGGCACCCGAAGTGCACCGCTGGTGTCGAGATAATCCACAAGGCTTGCATATACCTCGGCAGTCAGAGCGCTTGCATCTTCGATCCGGCGGCGGATCAACTCATTGCTGGCCTTACTGACAAGCTGCCGCATCTTGGGGTGGCGCTGTTTTTCATCGGAACCCCAGACATAGACCAGGCGGGGCTTACCATGACGGCCTGCATGATCATATTCACGCTCTGTCGGAGAAACACCGTCTGCATCCTCAAAACCGTATTCATAGCCAAAGATGCCCAGATAGATGTCGCACCGTTCGACCTCTTCCAGATAGACCGTATCTGCACGCTGGTCTCGTGCCGGAAGTTCCTCGAACAGAAACACGTCCGAAACAAAGCGGCGCAGAACCGCATCTCCCAGGAGAAACGCCTTAAGATCCCGGCGAACCTGGGAAAATTCTTTCTGGACGCTGCTGATGAATATTCTCTTGCGGGTTATGGTCATGTCAGTTCTCGTTTTGTCAGGATAAATATTTTACACATCAAGTGCGGAAAAGACATTAAGGACGTCAAAATTCACCGAACATGGGAACTATTGCGCCTTTAGTAGACTCAGGCATTCTACCCCGAATCGCTGTTTCAACTGCTCAATGGTGTGATTCCATTACCAGTCATCACTTGTTTCGGTGCCGCTCGTGATATAAGTCTTCTTGCCTGAGAGCATAGCAGACAAAATATTTCTGAGTTCACCAACCACGGTTGGGTCTTGGAGTCTCTCAGTCGCACGTTTTTTTATAACTTCGGCTCCACCAAATCCTTCCAGATCGTCATCGGAAAACTTGGAATACTTTCCTCCAACTGAGTCTGATCCATAACACCCAATAGCTAAAGCGTATTGGTCAAAGTTGGAATCTGATGATAGCAAATCCTGAACTACCGATAACAAGTCATCTGGCTGAAATCTTTTTAAACGGGAGAAGACCAGACCGCTTTGAGTGGCTTTAAAAACCAGACCTGAGCGTACTTCATGAACAACCATTTGAGCCCACTTAGTTGTTATTTCCTGTAGCACCTCAGCATTTGACCATCGTTTATCTTCCGGCCACGCTTTTTCATCCGAGAACGCGCCGTGTTGTAAATGCAGTGCCGATATTGCGTGTCCGCCCAAAGTCAAAACTTCAGGATTTATTATAATTTCAGTGAGTACCAATTGTCTTTGGTCAGAGGGTAATTTTTCGAGCATTGAGTTAACAAGCCACCACGTATTTCTGCAAATCCCCGAATCTAAGAAGCCGACAGAAACATTCTCTGCCGCCGCTCCAGCAGGGGTGTCGAGAACCTTACCGAGTATCTTTGCGGCATCTTGAACATCTTCAACCTCTGTGTCCTTTTGGGCGAATCTTAGATGTTCAATAAACCGTTTTAACGTACCAGCTTCGCACACTGCGTTAATTGTTTGCTGACGTTCTGAGGGGGTATGCAGGAATTCAACGGCGGCAGCGTAGGACGCTTCACCGCTCGGTAAGCCCGCTGACAATGCAATGAGCAAGCGATCAGGAGAATTAATTAGACCACGCGTTCTGGCAAGCTCACCTGTCGAACCGAAACTGTGCTCATCAAGAAGGGGGAAAAGTTCTTTAAGAAGCTCTGCAACGGAGCCTTTGAGGCGGTCTGGAACTGACGCCAAAGCCTTTTCACGAGTTCCTTCGTGACCCTTTATAACTTCTTTAGTCTCTTTGAAAGAAATCTCCCCAGGATTTTTCCCTATGTATGCAGCAGGGCATTCACGAATTTGCTGAAAAACAGAAGGGGCCTTGATTGCCAAAGTTTCCAAAGCGATGAGGTCAGCGAGGTTTACTTCGCCACGGCATCCAGGCTCTACAAAGCGAAGACGATTAAACAGCCGCTTTATGTCACGCGGTGTTTCAAGCAGATTTCTCAACCCGGCGAAATAGAGTTCATTATGCCTATCTGCCAGCTTTTGGAAATACTCTTTTTTAGCTGCCTCCGGGAGCTTGTCGAGCTCATGATTGAGAATTGCAACAAGATCATCCTTTGAAATTTGGGGTAAAGTCAGCCTGGTTTGAACTACTTTGTCGAGATATTCTCCCGCCGATTCAATACCATGACTCTTAAGCGTTTCCTGTACGTAACCTGGTTCAAAGCAGAGCAGGTATACAACACCTGGAAAATCTCCTACCGCTTTTACAAGCCGAACCATGGCAAATACTTCAGAAGGTGGGAGTCTATCTAAGTCATCGACAAATACAACGATCCGCCGGTCGAGCTCACCTAAGGCTGTTACCACAGCAGACCTTTGCTGTTCTACATTGAGTTTCTTTAGGTCAGATATCTTCTCCGAGGCAGTACCTGCGGCTTCAATTACACCTTTGACAATCGATGCCCATGGTTCTGCACCAGGTATAAATTTCAAAGCAGTGAACACAGAAGAGTAACTCAGGAGCTCTTTTGCCGCTTTCGCACCGCTTTTCACATTGTCGATGAGGCCGATAGCGGCTGCAAGCTGCACCAGGAAACTTTGAACCAGCGTATCAGCATTACCGACCATCCACGGATTAAAGGAGCATATAATCGGTCGTTCTTCTTTGGGAAGCTGATCATAGTGTCGTGCCACCATGTTTAGAATGGAAGTTTTGCCATATCCCCAAGGTCCTTCGAGAGACATGACAAAACCAGATTCTTTCGGTAGCAAAAGAATTGATTCTGCGATCAGGGAAGCGAAACGTTCCCTTTTTAGCAGGTCGGGGGATTCAGGTGTCCCTTGAATTGGTTCGTCGGTGTGTTGTTGTGCCATAGTGGGAACCAAAACCTCACAAAGAAATTTTATATGTTCAAGTTACCATTAAATGCTTCATCCAGAATCGACGGCAGCATGGCATCCCGTTCGGCGGCGGGAGTCGCTTCAGAGTGACCGCTTTGGCCATTAATTGGCGAAGACCATACTGGTATTCTATTGGTGGCAACATAAATCGATGAGTCAAAATCTGTTGTGGTTGAACTCTCTGGTGCCTATCTCCGAGGCCCTTACTACCTAACGCTACATCCTTCCAGACAGTAGGGCTTTTAAAGTAAGCATATAAAAATTCAGGAAGTATTTTTTCAGCATTGCAATTGAACGTTGGATACTCATTTGAAACAAAGTAGTTGTCAAACTCATTGTTAACCATCCCGTATGCCCCTTCAAAGGCAAATAGTCGGCTATAAATGAAATGCCCAGCATGAGAAACGTTTGCAGTTCCTTGCATGAGTGGCACTTTGTAATAGCTGATATTATCCACGCTCTGCTGACTGTGATAAAAGGTGAACATAGTCTGTCTGTCAAAATCAATTATTTTTCAACGGCTCGGAGTACAGCAGTTTCACCGCTGTTGCGCTTGGTTGAACATTTACTTAATGTTTTGCAAAATGCCCATTGATGCAAGTTTATCTTTAGCCTTTTCAGCGCATTCAATTACATACCGATGGTTTCTTATAGACGAACTCGTTGCTAAACATCGTTTTCCAAGCTCAGTAAATACACCTTTGAATACTTTGTTTTGGTCTATCGTCCATGCGCCCTTCCATTTATCATAAACTTTAAATATTCCAAGGGCAGCCCGAAAAGGATAGTACCTCTCTTCTTTACTCATTTGTGTAAAGAGTGTTGTTCTAGCTTTTGTTACTAACTGCATTGCACTTTCTTTTGTATCTTCAAGCAGAGCTTTTTCAAAAAGAAAGCGAGCAAAGTAATTATCAATCTGAAAGCAGTCGTACCCAGGTATAGTACTAGCTAGGCTGTAAGCATCATTAAAATATCTTTCCGCTCTATCCATCTGTTCGAGTGTCAGAGAAGCAATTCCGTACTGAAGCCAAAATTGGGGATTTTTCTTAACATGGTGCAGGTTTTTTACACCTTCATAAAATTGAATTATCGTCTGAAGTCTTTGCTTTTCAGGCAATATTAATGCAACAAACTTAAATCGTGTAAGATCTTTAAGAATGTCTCTGTACTCATGTACGTGAAATCTGTCTTCTGCTTCTTTGGCCATCTGAATCATAGTGTCTACAAGAAATTTCGTTGGAAATAAGGTGTGTAAAAGGTGAAGTCCCAGAACTGCAGAACGAGTTCTGATGTGGTTTGTACTGAAATCAACAATTGGTTTAAGGCTACAGTTTGACTTGATATATGACCATCGAATATTTTTGCTACCTAGAAGTTCCTGAATGTTAGAATTAGTGGGATAATAGTTCATAACTTCTAAGACAAACAGACAGATAAGAATTCTCTTGATTTCTTTAGGATCAGTTGCAGAAGTGATAATTTCACGATATTTTTCTGTGATGTGCGATGACTTAAGGACATCCACCAATAATGACGGTAGCTCACGTGCACAATTATCTTTGATATATTTTTTCTTTCTGTCAGGACTCCAAGAAAATTGCTGCCCCCAAAGACCGTATTTGTCAAGAATCAAAGATACAGACTCAACTTCAGAATTTTCAAGCTTAGTACAATCAATTTCCACATACAGACTGGAAAGCAATTTAGATATTTCTTGTGAAAAAATTTCATGCACATCGGTTCGATTCGTCAACAGTAATAGGACATTATCGAGTCTAGCTTCAACAATCCACCTAATCAAGTGCATATGTCGATGATATGATTCAATAATAAGGATAGTTTTGTCACCTGATTTTATGATTTCCTGTACTTCTCCAATTTCTTCTCGGTCTTCAGAACGGAGTATATATACGTTTTGACCTGAGCCATGAGCGTGAAGGCCAAAAGCGTCGGCAATGAATGACTTACCGCAACCTAAGTGGCCGTGAAGTATTACATGTTTTTTATTAAGAAGACTCTCCTTGACTTGCTGTAAAGCTAACCTTGGTATGATGTAATCAGATGAAGTTGAAGAGTTTATTTGTGCAATCAAAGAATCATTCAATATACCCTCAGTAAGATACTCAATTACATCCTTGTCACTTGGCATCCCTGTAACAGTTACGGAGTCAACCTTTTCCCATACGTTTAGAAGTAACGGCGCGTTTATAGGTACATATGATTTGGATATTTTCTGCACTAAGTGCGCAAAGGCATCTACGCCAATTCTGAAAACTTCACCAAAATCCTGCAACTCTATTGCTTCTAATTCATTATCTACATTAGGCGGAGCCACTATAAAAACTGCTTTATTTAGGACATTTTCTGCAAGCAAAACTCTCGCAATATCAAGATCGTAAAGTGAATATCCTATAAATACGACAATTGCTGAATTCCGCACATCATTCCTAAAATGAAATGCCCAACCCGATTCTTCGAACGATTCTGCTGCATAACTAGCAGAGGTCAACTTAAAGCTATTAGATAATTCATCCTTATTCAAGGTCTCTATTGAACCGTTTACATGTACAACTAACTCGCGAAGTGAAACTAAACCGTCAGGACGTTCTTTTGATGTTACAGTTCTTGTAGATTTACAATTATCTAATCTCGCTTTTTCATAAACAGAATCATAATTGGTTGTATAAACACGTGACCAATCAAGATTTGCAATTATTCTGTGTGATTCTGTTATTGATGTTACAGTGAATTTCTCTTTAAGAAGTTTCACCAAATCGTCTGCTGTTCGTTTTCGTAAAAATGCAGAAGATGCGCGATCAAGATCAGCTGGACAACGCATTCCAATAGTTGTGATCAACTGCTCTGCGAGCTGCCCACCTGTTGGGATTGGATAGTTCAACAGGTTTTTTGCGCCAAAAGAAAATCCAGCGCCGGTGAAAAGTAGTCCTCTTCCATCTAAGACGTACTTAATTGCGTCTTCAATTTTCACTTAAACCTCCGAAAATGTAAGATTCTGAAGTTCTTGTTCAACTAATTGTTGAGCGGTTCAAGCGCGTTCATGCGCGTTCATGCGCGTTCATGCGCGCATGCTCGTGAAACGGTGATCTTCCCAAATGGGATATCTTATCTGTTCAAATTAAAACGACAAATCAGTTGAGTAAGCTTTCAGTAAAACGGGACCTCAAAACACATTTCGCAAACATCACACCTCTTGATATCCGAATCCAATTCGTGCCAGGCGAACTTGATCACGACATCAGTATTTCTGCATTAAAACCCCGCATAGAGCAGCGTTTGCAGCTCATTCAACGCTTCCCGGAGCTTTTCTGCCACGCCGAAGTAACCGGAAATCTCAATCACATTGCCCCGTTCCGAGATCGGCGGTACTTTCAAGATATCCGAGAGATTCTCCTTTTTCAAGGGGCTGCCCACAATATTGAAGGAGTCATCTTGAGTTAATTACATCGATAATCTCCGTAGCTATCTCCTCAACTGTGTGTGTCCCCGTGCTACGTGCTAATTTGTCAGCAAGCGAAGGACTGAATCTGATCAGTTCCTGTTTTGTAATGTCATGCCATATTGGGAGAATTACCTGATCACCACTAACGGCACGAGTAACGAGGCCATCAAGCTCATAATTCGGCCACCCCTTAGCAAAAAAAGATTTTGAAAGCACGACTACGCCAAAACGACTGCTAGCCAGCCCCTTGTCTATTTTGCGTCGAAGGCTGTCTCCTATCTTCAGCTCAAACTCGTCGTACCATACACGTAGGCCGCCATCCTGTAATGCCGCCGCTAACGGCCTTGCCACTTCGTCCTTGTCCTCAGACGCATGAGAGATAAAGACATCAAATTCACGATCATCAGTTTCAGGATCATTCATTTGGTCGTGATGGGGCTGCACTAACGAAGGCACTGAGGAAAGAGGTATGTCTCTTAGTGGTTGAAGTGCTCCAGGAAGAATCCGCATAGAATGCCTCACAGACCCACCATGTCCTCCCATATCAATTACAAGATACCACTGGTCGGAACTAGGGACCTGCAACCTCACCGGTGAACTTTTGGCATGTCCCCCGAAATATCTATAACTACGACCAGCCTTATACGAACTGAAGTTAGAACTATCAACCAAAAAAACATTTGCTGCATTGCCAGAAAGAGTTACCTCAATAATTTCGCCTCCAGAACGACGTCCTAAATCATAGTAACTGAAATTCACATTATCACCTTTCTACGGCGTGGGGGCGCACCAGCGGCGCAGCTTCATCGCACCGACTACGTGCCACCACCTGGATTAGGCACAATTTTCTGTCTTTGGTTGCTTCTGCTTTCTTTGTGATTAAGGATGCAGCCGGTTCAATAGCAACTGTTGCTTCATATCCAAGTTCCCGGATTATCTTGGCCACTGGGACTTTCTTCTCTTTAGCTATATTGGAATATTGCTAATGCTTCCAGATAAGGCATCATGACATTGCTCACCCGGCAGACCTTGGCGTAACGCCAGAGGTCATCAATCGTGCACCGGTCACATTTCCGACTTTCACGAAGTGCTTCCAAGGCGACATCCAGCCCGATTTTATGACGGTATTTGAAGCAATCGGCCACGGTCTTGGCAAGACAGAAAACTTTTATGTCCACACCATCCATCCTGTGGGTTTCTACACCATCACTGAGCGCAGGTCCTGAAAATCTGACGAATTTTATTGGCAGGCTGGTTCTGGGGAGATGGGCTTTGACGTCAATCGCCATCCAGACCTCGAATGGAGCTTGTGTTGTCAGATCATGAAAACGAAGTGCGGAAAGGAGACAGACCACACCGTTAGGGATTGCTTTGCAAACTTCGGCCAGAGTCTGATGCTCTGTTACCTGTGCATCAGTAAGTCGATAGAGACCGCGCCCGACACGCTCAACTACACCCCGCTTGCACATGCGGCTGATCTCTACCCGGGGAATTTCATACTGTTCAAGGTCGCGGGAACGTACCACGCTTTGCCTGCCGAATAGATCAAGTAGTCTCTGTTGTGCCGTGAGATTCATAGTAACCGCTTCCGTTCCAAAGTAACATGTTGCAAAAATATATACCTTGCATTTGCAACAATCAAGAACTATTCGAGAAGTGATAATATTGTTGTGGGGAGCTGAGTTAACAGTATGCTGATACTCGGCATGTTACACCAAAGGCGTCAAGCTAAGCAATAATGCTCGGCAGCACTATGAGAGCCCCTTCCAGATTGCCAGAATTGCGTAAATGGTTCATTACGATGAACCAGAAATAGCTAGGCAAATCTGTGAATTGGCAATATGTATGGAATGATTTTATTTTGCCTTTTGCCTAATACTTTTCAGAAAGAGCTTTTTGTTGAGGGGAAAAATTTGATACTCTACCGCAACAGTTAAGTTGAGCAATAAATGAGGAGAATGGTGATGTTGCACATTTATCAACGGAGAAATAGTCATGGCTAAAATGGAATTATTTGGTGGGAAACAGCAGGTGCCTGTCGAATCATGCTTGTTGATAGGTTGCGATGAGCAAACCGGTGATCCTGAAATATATGTGACCATTTCAACAGGCGGGCCGCCATTTGGAAACATACCATCCATCAGACCCTTTGAGATGAAGGATGGAGATCTCTATGGTTCAGTTCTGAGGGATATATTGCAGCATGAGCTGTATCATGGCGGAGAGAATTGTCTCAATACCAATGAGTCGTTAGAACTCCAATCACGAGATGCACTGTACGTTGCGTATTTTCTTGAAGAATTTGCTGCCAAGTTTCATCAGAAAGCAATCAGGTTAAGATGTCGTATGATTTCTGAAGAGTAGAAATTTTCTATAGAGGTTGCACAAGAGGTTGCAAATAAAAATAAAAGCACTTACGAGTTTCCGTAAGTGCTTAATATTATTGGTGGGCGGTATGCGATTCGAACGCACGACCCCAGGCTTCGGAGGCCTGTACTCTATCCAGCTGAGCTAACCGCCCATGCGGCTTTACAAAGGTTTTCGCTTTCAGACTTTCAGACATCACCAAATGGGTCAACAATCTTTTCTGCGTTTATCATATCAGAGAATGCACCGGCCTGAGACTGCATAAAGCCTGGAGATACATGAGTGTAATGTTCCGTTGCTGATAATGTCGAGTGCCGCATCAGTAGTCTCCTTACCTCGGTGCTTATACCAGACTCCATCAGCAATGTCGAGAACGTATGTCTCAAAGTATGGTGCGTCACATTTTTTGTGATGCCGGCCCGTTTACTCGCAAGTTTCAGCAAAGTCTTGATACTCTGATATGGCAGATTCGTGTCGGGGTTTACCTTTAACCACTCTCCATCTTGACAGTCAAAAGTTTTTTTGATACGTACGTTATTACACCCGGTTCTTTGACAAATAGTTCTGCCAATACAGACTATTATGAATATATGCTGAGTTGACTGTGAGCGTATCTAGTACGTCCGCGTTGATTTATTTTG
>CAIXMD010000290.1 GCA_903920415.1 uncultured Desulfomonile sp. | reverse complement strand
CGCATTGATTAATGACCCGGAAGTAACCGTTGTTGTTATAGCAACGCGGCACAATACTCATGCGCATTTCGTCAACCTTGCCCTGAAAGCCGGTAAACATGTTTTCGTGGAGAAGCCGTTGGCTTTGTCACAGGAAGAATTAAATGAAATCACGAGATTTTACTCGTCGCACTCGCCTGCGGTACCTGCGCCCTTGATCACGGTAGGTTTTAATCGTCGATTCGCACCCCAGACTCAAAAGATTAAGAGCTTGATTGAGGGGATGAACCATCCTAAATGTCTTATCATGACCGTGAACGCAGGCCTTGTACCCCCTGACCACTGGACCCAGGATCCGGCTGTAGGCGGAGGGAGAATTCTCGGAGAGGCTTGTCATTTCATAGACTTGCTGAGATATTTGATTGGATTTCCTATCATTTCAACACAGGCTGCAATGATCGGCGAGGGTGCCGGTGAGGTGGTGCGTAATGACAAGGCGTCTTTCACACTCATTTTTGCCGACGGCTCCCTGGGTACGGTCCATTACCTGGCCAACGGTCACAGGTCCTTTCCAAAGGAACGCCTGGAGATCTTTTGCAACGGCCGTATCCTCCAGCTTGACGACTTCAAGAAATTGAAGGGCTATGGCTGGCACGGCTTCAAAAAGTTCAACCTCTGGCGACAGGACAAGGGGCACGCAGCCTGCGCAGCGGCTTTCGTCAAGGCCGTGCGAGAAGGTGGGCCGTTTCCAATTCCACTATCGGAAATGGTGGAAGTTACTGAAGTAAGTTTCCTAGTTGACAATCTCCTGAAAAGACAAGACAACCTACCCACTTCCGTCGGGTGATTTGTCCGGCTTGAGAATTCTTTTCAGCTCTACTCTTTTTAATGGCTGATTAATTTCAGACGGATGTTTTCATAGCAGATCATCTCTTGCTCAGATTTTTATGAGGGGAGGATTACCGGAACTGAATTCGCTGATATCCTTTCCATCTTTTGCGGATAGGCTGCCGGCCGTACCTTGAGCGCCCGAGAATGTTTCTGCTCTCCTTGATCTGAACATTTGGACGGTCTTCAAGATTGCCTCGGCAAGTTTTTCAGCCTCGTCGACCGTCATATAGACTTGCTTTTCATAAATTTGAGACAAACCAGGCCTGCCATCGTCTAGACCTTTTAGGATGTACCTACCGAAATAAAGAGAAATTTCTGCCGGGCTCGACATTACCAAGGCGCACCCACTGTAATATGTCTCTACAGGGGCTGATACGGTCCGTTCTGGACTGGTCGATTTTTCAGTGTTTGAAAGGGGAACGTTCTCGGCAAATTCGCTCATGAGTCCTCCATTGGAAATGGTTGATCGATTATCTCTTAACGTTGTGTCCTAAAGATAAAGCCTCCACTGGTTCCATCGGGTAGCCAGTCGCTCCGAGATCACTCGCCATAGGCTGGTGTCGAATACATAGATTCTGCCCACTCCTTTCATGCCGACCTTCAATGATTCGTGAGATTTTTTGAAGGGTGCTGTAACTCGATACACCGTCCCAAGCCGTTGCTGCACTTCGGCCATGGGGGAAATTTCCTCCAGCTTGAGTCCGTACCCCCTTGTGGGATCGCTATTGAGATAAACATTGACATCCTGGCCGGCACCCACATAGCCAATCCGCTCTTCAGGAACGTATATCTGGGCGAGAAGCTCCTCTGGAACTGCAATTTCGCAGAAAGTGTCCCCGGAGCGCAGTCTTTTTCCCGCCAGGGTTTGTACGTCTTTAGTAAGGATAATTCCGGAAACAGGAGTTCGTATATCGAGAAATTCCTTTTTCCATTGCAGGAATCTGAGTTCCGTACTCGCAACCTCCCGTTTCAATCCGACCAACTTTCTTTCAGCCAGACTGGAAGGCTTCTCACCTGCTTCCATCACCAGCCTGTTCATTTCGTGACTCAATATGTCATATTGGGCTTTCCAACTCATCATCTGGAAATCGAGTTCCTTGGGGTCAAGACGCGCGAGTAATTGACCCTCATTCACCGCTTCTCCCTCGCGAACAAATACGCTCTCAATGACGCCATCCGTACGACAGAAGGCCAAATAGTTGAGCCTTGGTACAACTTGAGCTTCGCCGCCTATTGTGAAAGGAAAGGGAAGTATAAAGAAGACAAGGACAAAGGCAGCAAGTCCGATGGCAGAAAGAGGCAGATACCTTCTCACACGCGCTCCCAGAACCGTCCCTGAGGATTGCTCAAGAAGAAGGGATTTCAGTTCGGGCTTTTGTTGTGCAATATATTTTTCAGCCAACGCGGCCCCAAAGAAGCAAGCCAAGCTCAGGAAGGAATGTATATCCTTGTCGTTTGGATCTGTTTCCGACGAAAACTCGTATAAAAGATGACTAATAATGGCTCCGTCATGTATGAGAGGAATCAGCAGGATTCGGATATGGCCTGAAAGTGCGATGTAAGATTTCAACGTTTTTTGCAGGTCACCTGGTATCTTCCCGTCCGGTATGTCCTCATGAATTGACCTGCCGGAGAATAATAGTGCTGTCCCGTGGTTCCTCAGAAGCGATGCCAATTTGTTCATTCGGGTTACGAATTCGGTTTGCTTGTTGAGTTCCGGCTCGTTATTGGTAGCTACAAGGCGTGAGGGACCTCCAAGGTGAGTAATAACCGAGGCCCGCTCAAAATCAATTACAGCCCGTGCGTCATTAGTGAGAATAAAAAAGAGTTCGTCCAAAGACTTGGAGGAGATGGCACGCTTCGCAAGACCCAAGCCATTGTCCCGGCTCATTCCTCCTAAAGATTCAATGGAGTAAGTCTTTGAGTCTTCTACACCATGGGGAGAGCCTTCACGATTGATCCTGACAATTTGTCCTGACACTAAGTTACCCTCCGGATTTCTATAAAAGCGATTCTCTATTGAAAGTCCGCACTGCGGCTCCAAACAACCTTGCCAGTGCACTTTGAGGGTGAGAATATACCACCAGCTTTCCGGTCATCCCTAACGGTACCGTCTTGTTTTGGGGAAAACTTATCGAGCACAAGTACTGCTCTTCCAGAGGAGCTTCAATCCCGGATCGGCCATGCAGCTCAACAGCTATTTCGCCTCCCCGTAGGCTCGAAAAAGACGAGTCACGTAAATTTCGCTCACCGCACGACCTTAAACGATCGATTCTTTTATCGAAAACCGCGCCTCTTTTTAAGGGAAACCAGATTTTAACCGCTTGCCCTTCATGGATCTCGTGAACCAAACTTCCGGGGACTAGCGCGTGAACTACACAGTCCGTAGGGGACTTCAATTCTCCCACTACTGCTCCTTCACCTGGTTGAAACCCTGGCTGCATTCGGGAGTCGAGTGTCGTGACCACTCCATCGAATGGGGCCATTATGCCGGTCGACGCGAGCCTCAAGTCCATCTGAATCTTTCGAATTCCTGCATCCGCCCTATACAGTTCAACGGCCTTTTCCGGAAGTCTTGCGTGTCCTTTATCGTCTAGAGTGAGCATGTCGAAGCTGTTTCTTAAGACTTCCCTCTCCAGATGAGCCTTTGCCAGTGCAAATTCCAGGGCAACCGGTTCCAACTGAAACATGAGAGTACCTTCTGCGATCTCCATCCCTTCATGGATGGATACTTTCGCTACAGAGCTGTGCAAGGGAACTGTAAGCTTCTGTATTTTGGCCGACTCTATGAAACAGGGGAAGAGTGATTTGTCGGCCCATGGCCAACATACTGAAATGAAAACGACAAGAATTATACAAGCAGTTGCTGCGGCTCTCCCTGATACGAGATTTGCTTCTTCGCGTTTCTCCCAGATATGTATGAGCCCGTAGTACAGAGGCCGAGCCACAAAGAACAGGAATGCTCCTAATGCGAGAGTTAGTCCTACCATTTTATCGAATCGGAAATACAGACCGGCTACTATGCCGAAATACAAGAAAAATCGATAGATGATTGATGCAATTCCGTAGACAGCAAAAACAGTGGATTCCCTGTCCGACACGGCCGGGCTTTCGACTGAGGCAATTCCAAGTGTTTTGTTCATGAAGAGGTACTTGACATATCCCAAGGAGTTGCCGGCCAGATTGGGCATTCGAAGGTAATCCATAAGTATGAAATAACCGTCGAATTT
>CAIXMD010000289.1 GCA_903920415.1 uncultured Desulfomonile sp. | reverse complement strand
CGCGCGAGAGTGTCCATAGCAGTATGACCGGCATCTTTACTCCCATCTACGAGAGACCTCCAGTAGTGCGCGTGAGTTTGACCAGGCCATGGTCCGGGACAAGACCGGGTGTAATGGAACAGAAAAGCCGATTCCCCAAAGTGCTCCTTCTCCTCGGAATGGGTAGAGCCGACTCGCCGTGGGGGGGGAGATGTTCCTGGAGCTTCAATGTCTTTTGGAGGCAAAGGAAAAACCTTGATAGGGACTTTTCTGAGTGCTGCAGCATGCAAAATGGTTTCGATGTTCCCTTTCGGCTTGACATCGACTGCTAGAATAGTTGAGGACAAAGCCGCAACCATCCGGTCCCGTTCCACTAATCGCTGGGATGCCGGCAGCGGGAGTCCGGGTGCAAATGACGACAGAAACAGGGTGCGCTCAAAATGAAAAAGATCGCCGTAGTCCAAGAGGAATTGCGCTCGCTGCTCGGACGGCATCATGAAAGGCAGAACGCCGGGGCAAACTACTATGGTGGGGAAGCCTTTAGACAGACAAGTGACCAGGGAATAAGCAGATGTCCCATAACTGGACACGATGGTAAAACCATTATCGACTGCGTAACTCACCAGGGACTTGGTGACCTGCAGCCAGCCATCATGGGGTGTAATGTTTCTGGATCTTCTGGAACTCATGATGGCAACGGAAGGCTCTGCCATTAGGGATTGGTCACCCATGGCAAAAAACACGGACGGCAAGCCATGTAAATCGGCTTCCGGCAACCGTAATGCAGCTTTGGAAACAATGGATACTCCTTGCCGGATCCACTCCTCGGCTTGGCGGGCGGCCCCGACAATTGCGTTCCTACGAAGGTTTTTCCATAGGGAGGAACTGACCTGGAAGGTGTTGAATGCGTCCCGCAACCCTTGAACGGCATCGCCGGCACAGTGGATATCAAAAGGGCGCACACTGGATAAAATCTTGGACCTGATATGATGGTTCAGTTCTTTGCGCCTGGAAAGGAGGGATGCGGTGAAAAGCGTTGAGGCGGGATTATTGCTGTTGTTCAAAGGTACAGGCCGTTGTTCCTGTTAACACCCAAAATCAAACTGTTCTGTTTTTTCTGAAGCATACGAAAGGAGCCCCGCAAGAGCCCAGCTTAAAATCAATGAGTCTCCTGCTGCGTTTGATCCGTTGAATCCTGAGTCGGAGCCTGAACCTGGGCTTGTTATGTCTCATCTCAACTCCTCTGTGCTGTGCGAGTCGCTCCAGCACTCCAGACGAATTTAATCGCCTAGTCGAAGAAACCTTCCAGGTCATTTTCATAGACGTAAGCCGAACCGTCCCTATCGGTAAAAAGCGTTATCTTTTCAGAGATATGATATTTTGGCCCAGAGAGCACCACCACGCGACCTTTGGACTTCTCAAGAGAATCCAGTTCCTGCTTCGTAGCTTTCCAGGGAATCTCATCCTGGTCCACGACATAATTACCGTTCCAATCACTGTTGTAGGAAGTATTTGTTTTTCTTAGAAGATCTTTGACAGTGTGCCACCCCTCTGACTCTACAACAGGAATCAGGTCGTCCTCAAGACGAATCGGGATCACCAAGAGCAGCTTTTTAACGGCTTCTTTCATCCTCGTTCCTTAGGTGAAATACGTTGAAGAAAATATTTTTCACAAGCGACCTACAGCCTAGTGACTTTTTCATTAATGAACTACGGCAGCGTCACTGAGAGGGTCTGATTCGTCTTCCCGAGAACCGGCAATTCCCGACCATCGTAACGCAGCCTCATTCCTCCAGCGTTCCCTGTCTGGACCTGAAAACTCTCATTGGCAGTGAATACCTGGATGTCACCCGGAGCCATCATAAGTTCCTCTGCTCCAGCGTTGTCCGGCTCAACCCTGACCCAGGTGTTGGCAAGAGCCTTTATCTCAAGAATTTTTTTCCCCGCCTGCTTTCGCGGCGGATCCGCAAAGGCACTCTGAACTGGGCGCAGGTCTGCCGGCATCCTTGTATTCAAAGAAACGGAACTCCCCGGCTGACCGCTCAAAGGCTTAGGCTGTACTACCTGTACTGCCTCCTCAGCAAAAAACAAACGGCTTACTCCTGTAAAAACAAGAATGCACAGGGACAATATTCCCGCTCCGGTAAGAACCAGGGAGAACCAGGGATTATGAAAAAATGAGCGGGAAGCAGGTAAATGCTGAAAAACAGGGTGTTCCTCTTCGGCATAGTCCGGAAACTCACCCTCTCGTGTGAATGCATCGAATTTCTTGACGCTCTCTTCCGGGTTGATGCCCAGTTCCTGGACATAAGACTTTATAGAACCTTTCACAAAGACGCGAGGCGGCAGAAAATCATAGCGGTCCCGTTCAAGAAAATCCAGATTGGCTACCGCTATCTTGGTACTTTCCGAGATTTCTTCGAGAGTCCTACCCTTTTCTTCTCTCAGACTCTTCAGGTATGCTCCAAAGGATTCCATCAGTACTGCCGGACCCTCATCGTCTTGAATACTTTCCGCTTGTCAACCATGCTACCCTACGTGAGATTTTTTCCTGTTTTTCGGAGGCGCCCGTAATGCAAACACGGTACTCCGCATCTCGATTATCACTCCGGGACGGGATGATCAAGAGTTTATTGCCGAGTGAGGCAATTCATTTGTGACAAAGTATCTTCAAGAAATTTTTGAACGCTATCCTACCTTACCGGCAACGCTATTGCTCTGTCTGGGCATAGTCTCGGCCAACATCTATAAAACAACGTCTCACGAATTTTGTTTGGCCGGTCTGATTGCTGCTCTGATCATCCCGTTAGCAATTCTGTCTCGAAAGGTGAAAAGCCTTCTGTGGATAGTCTTGGGACTCCTTTTCTTCACATTAGGATTGTACTTCAGTACGAAAGAACTGGCCGCGGCGAAAAATTTCGAGCCGCCCAAGACTGAGACAACAGTGCATGCAACCATTGCAATGACCATTTCAACCGGGCCCGGGATTCGTCAACTGCTTCTTGAATCAGGGATAGTGGCGACTACAGACCAGCGTCTGCCCGGATCAGGACGGTTGACTCTAAGGGATAACCCGATTTCCCTGTGTGCGGGCGACAGAGTGGCCTTTCGTTCGAAAATCAGAAAACCCGTCAACCGAGGCAACCCTGGAGAATTCGACTGGGAGCTGGAATGCACGAGCAACGGTATTTACTGGCTGGCATCGATCAAGGGGAAAGATTCGATCCTGGTATTGCGACGCGGCTCCCCCTATTATCCGGGAGCAATCCTTTTTAAGTCCCGGGAAGCCATGACCCGGTTCCTGGATACCCGATCAGGCCTGTTTTTCGACCTTGATACCAGGGTAAATGTTCGGGCAATTCTCAAGGGTATCGTTTTAGGGGACCTGGGAGAGATCAGCCCTTCTTTGAACAGGAGCTTCATGGACTCGGGGCTTGTCCACGCGTTGTCGGCTTCAGGGATCCATGTGGCCATCGTTGCCTTGCTGGCGCTGGCAATGGTGAAGGCGGTCGGATATGCCGCTCCGCAGATCTATCTTTGGCTCCCGTTCAGAAAACTCGGCGCATTAGCCTCAATACCAGCCATGGTGACCTACTGTTTCCTTGTGGGTGCAAGAGTGCCTGCAATAAGATCCACAATTATGGGGGTGGTCGTAGCCATGGCCATCCTCATAGACAAGCGGTGGAATTCGCTCAATTCGCTTGCCTCGGCCGCTCTCATCATACTCCTGATTTACCCGCTGTCACTGTTCACTCCCAGCTTCCAGCTCTCTTTTGCAGCCGTTGCAGGAATTTTACTGATAGTTGGGCGCCTTGAGCAGCGCATTTTCGGACATGGGCGGCACATAAGCGAAAATGGAAATACGAATCGAGGAATCAATCGTACGCCGGGGCTTTCCGGTACATTCATGTATATTCTCAGGGCATCGAGTCTGGTGATTTTCACGTCCCTGGCTGCTACCCTTGCGATAGCCCCTCTCATCCTTCAAACCTTCCATTCGTTTCCCCTGTACACCTTGCCGGCAAACCTCGTGACCGACTTCGCCATGACCATCGCCCTGTCGCTCGGGCTAGTTGCCTCTGCCATAGGCGCTGTATTCCCGAACCCGGGGGCAATACTGCTGGCCCCGGCAGACGTTCTTATCCTGCTGATAATCAGTACATCGGACTTTTTTTCGGGTCTGCCTCATAGCACCATTCGCTATGCACACATGGGGATATTGGAATTCATTTGTATGGCATCACTTGTCTGGAGCCTTCTTTGGTACATCAGACGCCCCTCCCGGACTGCCGTCTCATTCATGGCCGCATCTTTTTTGGGTCTGGCTCTTTTACTTGTCATTACACAGTGGACCAAGTCCGTCTCCGAGGATCTGAAAGTGGTGTTCCTGAATGTGGGAAAGGGCGATTCCGCCTTTGTCCAGGCACCCCACTCCAATGGGCTCCTGATTGACGGGGGCTTGGCCAACGAGTATTTCGATACGGGCAGGAGCGTTGTTCTCCCTTTTCTTGACTGGAATGGAACGGTCATACTGGATGGTATTATTATGACTCACCCCGATATGGACCACATGGGCGGGCTGATATCCGTGATCAAACGTGTTCCACCGTTGCGGTTTTGGTGGAATCCTATCGCAATTTCCTCGGATCACCTGGAGAGGACTCTGGATGTGGCTCGGGCGTCGGGGGCCTCGATTGAACCTGCCACGAGAGCCCGCGACCCAATAGAACTCGGCCCTGCGAGAATGAGTTTTCTCAACAAGCCTGCTCCTTTCAAAGAAGGGGATGATTCCCACCGCAATGTCAACAATTCGTCGGTAGTGTGCAGACTGGATTACGGCCAAATCTCATTTCTTTTCACTGGAGACTTGCAACTCGAAGGAGAAGAAGAACTCCTGGTGGCAGGTGTGCCGCTTCGCGCTACTGTGCTCAAGGTAGCCCACCACGGCGGAAAGACCGGAACGACCAGGCGCTTTTTAGAAGCAGTGAAGCCTGAGATTGCCGTAATTTCGGCTGAATATCCTCGACAGGGCGGTCTTCCCAACATGGATGTTCTCAGCCGTATTGAATCAGCCGGAACAAAGATTTTGTGGACTGGTCGCGATGGGGCTGTAACTATGAAAACGGACGGCAAGGCACTCAAAGACATATCATTGGGAAGAGCCGACAAAGCGACAGTCTCGCCTTTTCCATAAGATCGGTTCCCGTTCATTTCATCGCACAAGCATGCTATACAATTTCTCAATGGACGGTTACCATACCTGGAACCTCATGAACACTCCGGCAAGGACACCATAATATGGCCGACAACTATGTAATTGTAGGGGCGAAAAGGACTCCTTTCGGGAAGTATCTCGGGTCCCTTTCCGAGATGGAGCCGCTCGATTTGGCAGTTCATGCCGGGCACGCGGCTCTGACCGCACAGGGCAAGGACCTGAGTCCTCACATTGACCAGGTCTTTGTGGGGAACTGTATACCGGGTTCCTTTGAGACAGGTTCGGTCACGGGAAGACAAACGTCTCTCAGGCTCGGGCTTGACAGATTTACCATCACCCTCGACACGGCTTGCTGTTCACCGCTGACTGCTTTGAGAATGGCCATGTGGGGGCTTCGCCTCGGTGAGCTGTCGTCGGCCCTGGTCATCGGCGTGGAGTCCATGAGCAGGGTTCCGCACATGAGCCGCGAACTCAGGAGCGGGGTCCGCATTGGAGAGGTGAAACTCAAGGACCAGATTTTCCCCATAACCTACCCCGGTTACAAATCCGTGGCAGTGGACGCTTCGGATGGTGCCGCCAAATACGGTGTTCCTAAACGTATGCTCGATACGTGGGCGATGGCTTCCCATATCAAGTGGGCCAAAGCTCAACAGGGCGGTCTGTTTGATGATGAGATCGCAGGAATGGACGTGATTAAGGGACGTGAACAATTCAGATTCGACGTGGATGAGTTCCCACGGCCCAATGGAAACTTGGCCGCGATAGAACAGCTCCCGCCCATTTTCGGGGCCGAGACCACCACTGCCGGAAACGCACCAGGCCTGAACGACGGGGCAGCCGCTGTCGTGGTGATGACCGAAAAACAGGCAGAGAAACTCGGTCTCACCCCGCTGGGAACCATAATCGACGCTGCCGGCGAAACGGACATGCCCTACGGTATTTCTTGGATTCCAGCGCTGACTATCAAGAAGATTCTCTCTCGGACGCAATTGGACCTGGAGCGCCTGGACCTGATCGAGATAAACGAGGCTTTTGCCGCAATGCCGCTCGTAAGCACCAAGATCCTTGCCGAAGGCAGTACGGAAAAGTGGTTTGATCTCTTGATGAAAACTAACATCAATGGCGGAGCGATTGCCATCGGCCATCCGGTCGGCGCTTCCGGTCTGCGAATAATGATGACGATGATGTATGAACTCCGCCGGAGAGGCGGCGGCCTCGGGGTTGCTGCAATATGCGGGGGATTGACTCAGGGTGAGGCGGTCTTAATAAGCGTGTGACGTCAACAAACGGGCCCTGAAGGTTTTTTTCCGAATTTCCTACTTTTTCTTGAGCTGTCGTCTCTTGAATGTGGAGGACCCATGCCGGAAGTGAAGTACCATCTGGATCGTGATTCAATGATCGCCACAATGGCCATCAATACCGCTGGACCGGTCAACACCATAGGAATGCAATTCCTGTCCGAGCTGGAAACCGCTGTAGCTCGTGCCGGGCAAGACAATGCCCGCGGTGTAATCTTTTCCTCGGAAAAGAAGAGAAGTTTTTTGGATGGAGCCAACCTG
>CAIXMD010000288.1 GCA_903920415.1 uncultured Desulfomonile sp. | reverse complement strand
GATCTCCTTCGCGAACCCAGCAGACGATTCGACGAGCAACCTTACCGGCGATTTGTACAACTTCCAGTTGCGCATGATCCTCAAGGACGATGGAATTACGTTCGTTGATCACGGAGGCCGCTGATTCTCTCGCGTCCAGGAATTTCCCCGAGACATGAGTTATCTTGACCACAGTTCCCGACACAGGGCAACGATTTACATGAGTGTTGAAAATAGACATGAAAATACTCATCCGTCTGAGTGGATAGGTCGCTACATTGTCGGACCTGGCGTCATCCACTAATTCGACTACCGTACCGTCTGCCGGAGACAGTACGGTACCTTCTCCTTCAGGAGGAATTCTTTCCGGATTCCTGAAGAATAGGGCTACGCACACTGCCAGAAGAAGAAAAAACAAGGAAATCCAAGGGTAGCTTAGCCACCAGCTTACAATGGAAAGAGCAGCAGGGGGGATTATGAATACGAATCCCTCTCGAGCAATAGGTTCGTAATGGCCTGTTCTTGAAATCATTGTATAATTCCGGGTAATTTGGACTTCTTGGCTCTCGAAATGGCAACCGTACCGGTTCGTATGAGTTCTTGAATTCCCATGGGAGCAAGTAATTCAAGTATCGCCTCAATCTTGTTTTGATTGCCTGAAACCTCCAACGTTACACTGTCGTGAGTTAAATCCACCACCTTGCCTCTAAAGACATCATTAATGCCGAGAATTTCCCCTCTCTTGGCAGCCGTGGCCTTCATACGTATCAGGACCATTTCCCTGTCCACAAAATCACCCCGTGTCAAATCCTGTACCTTGGCCACGTTAATGAGTTTTCTTAACTGTTTTATGATTTGTTCTATGATTTGTTCTCTACCATCGGTAACTATCGTCATCCTTGAGTAATCAGTATCCAAAGTGGGAGCAACTGTTAAGGAATGAATATTGAAGGTACGTCCGGAAAACATTCCGGAGACCCTGGCCAGAACCCCAGGCTTGTTTTCGACAAGCACTGAAATGACGTGTCGGTTTTCCATTTAAACCAGTATCATGTCCTTTATGGAAGCCCCGGCGGGGACCATGGGGTAGACGCTTTCTTCTCGCTCTACCACGAAGTCCATAATCACGGGACCGTCTGATTGCAGACCTTCTCTGATGACGGTCTCTACCTCGGAGTTGGATTTTGCCCGGAGCCCAAGCGCGCCGTAAGCCTCGGCAAGCTTCACAAAGTCGGGAGAAGCCATTATGTCGGTATGAGCATAAACGTTGTCATAAAATCGTTCCTGCCATTGGCGCACCATTCCGAGGTAACCATTATTGAGGATGGCTATCTTAACCGGCAGCTTGTAATGGGCAACAGTTGCCAGTTCCTGAATATTCATCTGTATGGAACCATCTCCCGCTATATCAATTACTGTTTTGCCCGGAAATGCGACCTGTGCACCGATTGCCGCAGGGAATCCATACCCCATGGTGCCCAAGCCGCCGGACGAGAGAAGAGTGCGGGGGTGGTCAAAAAGGTAGTACTGTGCCGCCCACATCTGATTCTGGCCCACCTCGGTAGCGATAATTGCCTGGCCTTGCGTCATTTCATAAAGTTTTTCAACCACATACTGTGGCTTAATAGTTTCTGAGGTCCTGTCAAATCTCAGCCTCTGCTCGTTCCGCCAAGCCGTGATGGAGGCATGCCAGTTCTTGAGCATCTCCTTGCTCTTGACGGATCGGCCCGTCTTCTTGAGCACCTCAACCAGTCTTGCTAGGGCATCACGAGCATCCGCAACTATCGGAACATCGACGGCGATGTTTTTCTGAATGGATGTGGGGTCTATGTCCACGTGAATAATTTTGGCCCCGGGGGCAAAATCTTCCACCCGCCCAGTGACTCTGTCATCAAACCTGGCTCCTACTGCCAGAAGTAAATCCGAATTGTTCACTGCCATATTTGCCCGATAGGTGCCGTGCATCCCCAACATACCCAGAGACAAGGGATGAGTGCCGGGGAAGCAGCCGAGTCCCATGAGCGTCATAGCGACGGGGAATCCCGCCATCTCTGCGAGAGTTCGCAATTCTTCATGGGCTCCCGAAGTAATAACGCCTCCACCGGCATATATAACCGGTCTTTGCGCATGCCTGATCAGCTCCGCCGCTCGTTTGATGGACGGAATATGTGCCTTGATAGTCGGACGATAGGTGGTCAAGTTCAATTTAGTCGGGTAAATAAACTCTGCTTTTGACTGCATTACGTCCTTGGGTAAATCAACGAGAACAGGGCCTGGTCTGCCTGATATGGCTATATAGAACGCTTCTTTGATTATTGTTGCCAGTTGGTCGACACTTGCCACAAGGTAGTTATGTTTTGTGCAAGGTCTGGTTATGCCAACAATATCAGCCTCCTGGAAAGCATCGTTGCCTATCAAGGGGGTTGGGACCTGCCCGGTAAAAACCACCAAGGGTATTGAGTCCATGTATGCCGTGGCCAGCCCAGTCACCGTATTCGTTCCACCGGGACCCGACGTGACAAGGCAGACTCCGGGTCTTCCCGTAGCCCGAGCATACCCGTCCGCAGCATGGACGGCCGCCTGCTCATGCCGTACCAATATGAACTTAAAATCTCCCGAGAACTGCCTCACCATTACATCGAAGATGTCAATGACGGCTCCACCAGGATATCCGAAAATTGTGTCTACTCCTTCTGCCTTCAGGGACTGGAGCAGAATTTGAGCACCCGTTATTTTCACTTTCTTTCCATTCGATATGTAGGGGCGGCTCGAGGGCGGTCAGTGTTTCATTATTGGGTTTCTCGAAGTCTTACGAGAATGCGCTCGATCTGATCTCTACCTTTCAACTTCTTTTTCTGAAGAGTTTTCCGTTCCATCTCTTCTGCAGGAGAAAGGTAGACCCTTTTCTTGAACACCTCCAATTGTTCCTCGAATTCCAAATGGTCTTGCCACAACCTCTTTAGTTCTGGATCATGGTCCTGCCACTTTGCGATCAGATCAAGGTCTCTTTTTTCCATCTGAAAGCCCTTTTTGTATTATTATTGCATGTATTCTTTTATGGCTATACGCGCTTCCAGACGTTTTGTCAACACAGGCCGGTACAAGTGACCGAGAGAAAACTTTTTTTCTTGACCCAAATTTGACCTTTTGGTTATTCCTTGGCATGTTAGAGTTGACTAACGATTTCTGGGATAAGAGATTACGGTTGGAGACGATCTCTACCGAAAGAAACCAGGAGATGAAATGCAAAAATTGGGAAAACGTCAATTTGGTGTGCCTCGAGCAGCCAAAAGTGCAAAAAAACAGCAGTTCGAAAGGTTTCAAGCAGTTGAACTCTATTGCCCGAAATGCAGGAGGGCTACTCCAGTCAGAGAAAGGCTCTTACTCGTTTTGCCCGAAGGCGACAAATACGAATATCTCTGCGCTCTTTGCGGGACCACGGTGGGGGACAGAATTGTTAAAGGGGAGCAGAAACCGATCCTCATTGTGTGAATCATCCTTGGTGTGCAGGAAGCGTCGAGAGGATGTCAGGAGGTTTCTGTGAGCGATCCAGGGGTATTATGTCGAGAAATTTTTCAAGGTTTGCCGGTCGGCCCGTTCTTGAAAAGATAATACATTCCTGGGATTCCCAACAGGAGGGCCCAGAAGAAGCACAGAACCCTGAATACGAGAGTTGCAGCTATAGCTCTGGCAGGATCCACTCCGAATAACTGCGGTATCTCAATTACCACTGCATCAAAGATGCCCAAGGATCCGGGGGTGAGCGGTATGAGATTCGCCACGTTGCCCAGGCTGGATGTTACAAGCACACCGAATAAAGATAATGGAGTATCAAGAGCCCGATAGATAAAATAAAAGGCTGCTGTCAGTACAAGGGATATAATGAGTAAGGACACCGCCAAAGACGCCAACAGACGCCTATCCCTGGTCAACACGTGCCATGAGTGAGCTGCCTGGAAAACCGGTAAAAGGATACCGCTCTTCTTCCATTTCATCGGTGGAAGAAATAAACCCAGATAAAGGCAACATACAAAGATGGTTGCCACGCAAAGACTTAAAACCGGATAGACTACACCGTAAAACCAGCTCAGTATCACCAGGGCAAAGATGGCTAATGCCGCGTTTATCAACGCGACCAAGAGTGCTGTGCCGGCATAAATTACTGCAAAAGCCTGAAAATCCAAGCCATGCACTCTTTTCAAGTAAACAGCAAGCCCCCCGGTTCCCCCTCGCATGGGGATAACCAGATTGCCTAAAAGCATTCCCATGGTGAGCGCTGTAAGTTCCACAAATCCGAGTGTCAGGCCAAATTTTCGTAAGAAAAGGTGCAACTGATACGAATTGGCCACGTAACTCCCCAGGATGAGCAGGCCCGCGGCAGCAGTTTCGGGAAAAGACACCTGTGCTACAAAAAGAAAATCCTTCCAATGGGCAAAAATGTAATAACCGCAAAGAATAACAAACGCACCCACCACAGAGAAGCCGAACGCAGCAACTCCGTAGGATCTCTTTGTATCGATAGTCTCTACGGCATCCAAGTCCCTTCTGCTACGATGCACGGACACCCACTCCCACGTCTCAATAGCGTTTTCCAATCAGTCAATACGGCTCGGTAGCGGCAACTGAGGATGACAAGAAACCATGCCGCCATGCTTCAGGACTCTCAGCATAACATCCTTTCCCTGTCTTGAGCATACCTGTATCGACCGGACTGGAATAATTGCGAAATGGTCTAAGCACACTCTTTTTCAGGCGATAGCCGGCATGACTTTAACCACGTCGGTTCCATCAAGTCATTCATTTTCTTTATTCGAGACTCGAGCCATTGTTCATTCGGGAACCTTCCGCGGATTATACGGGCACGGAGTTCGTCAATGAGCGGGTGGTTTGGCAATTCTTCTATGAGCTTATCATAGGTTTTAGAGAATTCGCTAAAGATGGATGCCATAAGAACCTCTTATACTAAATTTTCCTAAAAGGTCTATTGATAAAAATCTAATTTATTGAGACAATAATTATTAATTAATGTTTCAATTATTAGTATATATTTATAAATATCTTATTTGTTTAAATTACTAACGACACAGAAACTATCTCAACATCATCATGGAGGGGAAATTAAGGTTTTACGTAAATCCTCAG
>CAIXMD010000287.1 GCA_903920415.1 uncultured Desulfomonile sp. | reverse complement strand
GTTCAATGAGTTTTGGGTGGGATTCCATAATGTTTTCCTCGACGGCAGACTGCTTCTCGTATCGCAATGCGGGAAGTCCCTTCGCCGGAGATTGAAATGAATGAGAACAGCCTGGTCACCCTGTTTCTTGAGAAAGCGGCAGAGGCAGGGGCGACGACTGCCACAGTAAACAGTGCCCAGGAATTACAAAGAATCTTCTCCGAAGTATTACTGGAACATGGATCGGTATACTGTCCAGGCATGACCGACAAAGAGAAAGCCGTGCCGATTCCTGCGGACCGTCGGCAGCCAGCTTATGAATCCGCATCGATAACCATTGAAGAGTCATTCTCGGGTGTAGCCGAAACAGGAACCGTCATTTGCTCCAGCGCCTCCGGCAAGTTCCTGCAAGCAAGCCTTTTGCCTGAACACCACGTGGCAATAGTGCCGAGGGAGAAGATATTCCCCACTTTTTCGGAATTCTTCGCATCATTGGCAGAAATGCCCACCAACATAACTCTTATTACAGGCCCAAGCCGAACCGCAGATATAGAGAAGACTCTCATCATAGGAATGCATGGCCCAAAAAAAGTTACGGTAATTGTTTGGTGAGGCGTTCATGCGAAGGATTGCCGCAACAAGGCAACGCCTACGTTCATTCCATTGTTTGTTCAGGGGAAGCTTGTTGACTCAAACAATGAAATAACCAGTTGATTATCCAATACTTTTATTACACACAATCAGGCTGGTCATTTGTTTGGAGGCGCCTTCTTTATTGTTTATCGGATTCCTCACCACCGGCCAAAACCCATTGCGAGAATCGTCTTGGCCCACTGTTCAGATTACTTCACCGACTTATGCCATTGTCCAATTTTTCCGGACCAGCTATCTTCCCAAGTCATCCTTGTATCGGACCAATCTAATTTTTCGAAATTCAATAAGGACTGTTTATGAAGTTCTTCCTTCTCCTTTTCGACCAATTCGTTAAATGCATCAACAAGTCCTGTCATTTCATACATCGGAGTATTAGCCATACGCTCAAGTTCTCGTGCAGCTTCGACATCCCCCCGGTCTGCTTTCTCTTGTAAACGTGCTGCTCTTAACCAATCCGCATCAAGTTCAGTGGAATCCATATTGATAACCAGAGTTCCGTCATCCTTGTAAAAAAATGGTTCGACTTTTTTCATAATGGTCTCTGCTCTTTGGATTTACATATTGATTCAGCAGCAGTTGGAGCAAACAATAGCATGCTGGGCCCCTCGGATGGAACAGGCGGCTTGCCAGATCCACGATTCCAGAGATTTCCCTTATTGTTATGTTCCGGCATGTCCTTGATGGTTTTCATAATATTTCCGTTCAGCAGCTTCGTCGGGCATCCATCTGTATTGTTTAAGAATCCTGATTAATGATGTCACTCAATTTCTGCAGCAAGTTGCTGCAGAAATACCTAGGAAACTAAGACTTGTGTTTTACCTGTTTGGCGACAGCGTGTCGCCAAAATTCGTGAACTACTGGCCCCTCACCACCGGCGGCGGATTCCACTTGCCCACGAGGACTTCACGCTTAGGCGCATACAGGCGCATGGTAAGATTGAAAGGCCCTTTGGGAGCGGGCAGCCAATTCACCTCCTTGCCTGCGCCCGGATTCTCATTCTGGAAATAGAGGTCGAGCGAACCGTCCTGGTTATACTTGAACGGCATCCAGTTGCTGACCGCGAAGCGATTGAGGCTGTTTGCAACCTGGAAACCATCCTCGTCATAAAGGGTGATGGACCAGAATGCATCCACGGGCGGCAGGGCACTCTTGTCGAAGTGGATGGCGTACTTGTTCACACCGTCGAGCGGTTTCCCTGTATCGTCGGCAAGGTTCATCGGGTAAACAGCATCTTCCGGCACGTTAGCGCCAAGGCCTTGCTGGGCAATGATGGCTCGCTTGAGATAGTAGTTCCCATAAACTCCCATGGTATCAGTGTTCATTGACCAGCCGTTCACAACCCGAGCGAGGCTGGGTACCTTCCAGTCCATGAGCTTCTGAGCTTCTTCGGGAACACTTTCGAGAGCCTTCTTAATGGCAGGGTCAACCTTGTCCATGTCGAAACTCTTGCCGGGCTCGATACCTATCCGCTTCATAATGGTAATAATCGGCTGATCAGTAATGTGCGGAGGATGTAGCTTCAGGACTTCGGCCGCGTAGGCGAAGAATTTGCCGGCAGGCATGGTATCAACCTGCTTCTTCGGCGGCGTCTTCATGTCTACGGTCGGATCGATCTTGACCTGAACCGGCTCGGGATCCTTGCCAAACCGTGAAAGCGGTGTGAC
>CAIXMD010000286.1 GCA_903920415.1 uncultured Desulfomonile sp. | reverse complement strand
TGTGGATGAAGGCATCGAAGCGCTCGTCCGCTTCACATCAGTCTCTCCTGGGGCGTACCGGTTGCTTAGGCAGATGCTGACGCCTGCACATGATGCCAAGCAAGAAACTTGATGCCGTTTCGCCTTGAAACGCCTAACCTAGCTAGACGTAGTTATTATATGACTGATTTGTTGAATTATTCACCATCCTCTATTAAATAGTTATGATCTATGCTATTTTTCTGGAAGAGTGGTTAGCCCATGATCAAAAAAAAGATCTGCATGCTGGGTATCTTCGCTGTTGGAAAGACCAGCCTAGTGCAGCGTTTTGTGAAGAGTATTTTTTCCGAAAAGTATCTCACCACCGTTGGTGTGAAAATCGACAAGAAGACCCTCAATGTAGGCAACCAAGTGGTGGATCTCATGCTGTGGGACCTCCATGGTGAAGACGAGTTCCAGAAATTGCAGATTTCTTACTTACGGGGCGCTTCAGGTTATCTTTTGGTCGCTGATGGAACTCGGGCGTCAACTCTGGATGGAGCATTGCGTCTTAAAGAGACAGTTGATAAGGCCCTTGGAAAAATTCCATTTCTGCTCTTGGTGAACAAGGTGGATCTTCTGGATGAATGGGAAGTTGATGAAGGGAGGCTTGCCAGGCTTCTGGAGGAAGACTGGACCATCTTGAAAACAAGTGCCAAATCCGGCCAGGGAGTAGAAGAAGCTTTTCTTGCCCTCGCCACAAAGACTATGGAGTAATAGATTAGAAAGATACCTCCACCTATCCTGGATTATTTGTTTACATGGAACGTTGAAAGACGTGAGCTGGCCTTTTGTCTTATTGATAAAAACCACCGTCTAATAGATCTCGGTGGTAGCCTTGGCACCTATGGCCTTGGAGACTTACGAGAAGGTCAGGATGTGGAAAACCGTTTCTCGTTTCTTGAAGGGAACCAGGTGGGCGACAAGGACACCGTAATCCTCCCCCGTGTTATCGTAACATCCGGTGTCTATGCAGATGTTCACATCATTTCGGAGGAAGCAGGACTATGGATCGTGCTTCTAGACGCCACTGCCGACGCCGAGCAGTTGCAGTTGATGCAACAAAGGGGAAACGAAACTAATCTTCTCCGGGAGCGGATTGTTCAACTCAATGCTCAGCTTGAAGCAGCACAGAGAAACATTGCTCAACTACGAGACGAACTCAATACCCGCTAAAACTAATCGCTCGTTAATCTTTTGGATTTTCCTGGGCGAGAATGACCTGGAACGATACCCGACGATTCCTCTCCCGACCCTGTTCACGATCCTCGTCCAGCAAAGGCTGGGTTGAACCTATGGACTCCACTGAAACTTGATGCGAGGGAATCCCCCTTAATACGAGAAAGTCAAGGACACGCTGACCCCGTCGCTGACTCAACCTCCGGTTTCTCTCTTCAGTCCCGGTTCGGTCTGTATGCCCTAGAACCGTAACGTGGATTGGAATACCCAATTGATTTGAAAGTTCCATCGCTTTTTGAATATCACTAGCAACTCGCTCCATGGTTTCGATTTGGTTTTGGATAGGATTGGGAGTATTGGGGAGAAAGAGAATGTTCTGTGCTTCGATATCTCTCTTGAGGGTCAGCAATTCCTTAAGC
>CAIXMD010000285.1 GCA_903920415.1 uncultured Desulfomonile sp. | reverse complement strand
CTCTAGCTTTGGCACCATTCCCGAGATATTGGCTGAGATCAGTTCGCGCAAAAATTTCCAGTATTACTCTATTATTGTACGCGAGGAAACTGGAGAAAAGTTCCGTTACGATTGGTACTTAATACCGAGCGACTATCCTCAATTTAATCCAGAAGCTCAGAGAGTACCATATCCTCAACGGAGAACCTGAAGGAATAGCCTGAAGCCCCCTTATAAAGATGAGGAAATTGACCAGAGTGTAAATGGCCACTACGATAGTCACGAAAAAAAACATTGCACTTGCTTTCACGGAATTTTTATCTTTGAAAAGATATTATGGTATCAAAGATATTTTACTTTTGTAGTAATCTTCAATACCAGCAGATTCATAACGGGAAGTATACATCTCTTAGTATTAATAAACATAACACCATACGATGAATTCAGGATTTATTTTATCATGGATCGATTATTCGGTCATGGTTGTTTATTTTGCCTTTGTTTTGGGGATTGGTTGGGCCCTCAAACGTTACATGAAAGACGCCAACGCCTTTCTTGAGGCAGGTCGTTCGATGCCGGCCTGGGTTGCCGGACTGGCATTCATTTCTACAAATCTCGGAGCCCTCGAAGTCATGGGGATGACCGGATCGGGAATGAAATACGGTATGCTTACAACTCATTTTTACTGGATAGGGGCAATTCCCGCCATGGTGTTCCTGGCGATGTTCATGATGCCTTTCTATTATGGTTCAAAAGCACGGTCTGTGCCGGAATACCTGAAGCTGAGGTATGATGAGAAGACGCGTGGACTGAATGCGATACTTTTCGCGGTCATGACAATTCTTGCATCCGGCATTTCGATGTATGCTCTGGCCATTTTAATGGAAAAAGTTCTTGGCTGGAATTTCCACCTGAGCCTGATCCTTTCGGCTGCAATCGTCCTTGCCTATACTTACCTGGGCGGACTCTCCTCGGCTATTTATAATGAAGTCCTGCAGTTCTTTATCATCGTGATCGGGTTATTACCTGTCGTATTGCTGAGTCTTAAGGATGTTGGCGGATGGCACGGTTTGCAGCAAAGCCTTGCACCCATTGTAAGTTCTAAAGGCTTTGCACCTGACACCTGGACCACTACATGGAAATATACGGGATCGGCGGCGGCAAATCCCCTGGGGGTTGAATGGTACGGTATTTTCGTCGGACTCGGATTTGTGTTGTCGTTCGGCTATTGGTGCACGAACTTCCTTATCGTACAACGTGCCATGTCGGCTCATTCCACTACAGCCGCCCGCAATACTCCACTTATCGGTGCGATTCCCAAGATGTTTATCCCCTTCCTTATCATCGTTCCCGGCATTGTCTCACTGGTACTAATGAATACTCCTGGAAAAGGTTTTACTCTGCCGTTGAACGCCGCAGGCCAGCCGATATACGATTACACTATCATTATGCTTCTTAAACAATATCTCCCGGCCGGGGTTTTAGGTCTTGGCATCACCGCCCTTCTTGCTTCTTTCATGTCGGGGATGGCAGGAAATGTTTCAGCTTTTAATACGGTTTGGACCTACGATATCTACCAGAGTTACATACGGCCCATCACAAAGGATAAGACAGCCGATGATAAACACTATTTGTTTGTAGGAAGAATGGCTACTGTTTTCGGCGTTATTGTAAGTATTGCCGCCGCTTATCTTGCCAGCCTGTTCGGTAATATCATGGATTTCCTGCAAACTATCTTTTCGATGGTCAACGCACCCCTATTCGCCGTGATTTTCCTGGGCATGTTCTGGAAGCGAACTACCGGGCATGCGGCGTTTGCCGGACTTCTTGCCGGCTTGCTCATGGCGCTGCTGCATCACGGACTGACTTATCCCGTAGGTGCCGACACAATCGTTAAAGGAGGCTGGATCGCACATGTACATGCCTATCCTGTAGAAATGGCCCAGAACTTCTGGACAGCTATAATTGCTTTCTCTACCAGCGCACTGGTCACTGTTGGGATAACTTTTATGACAGCTCAGAAAAAAACGGATGCTGATCTT
>CAIXMD010000284.1 GCA_903920415.1 uncultured Desulfomonile sp. | reverse complement strand
AGCACGCGTTTTGTCAGCCCGATTGATTTTCTTAATTTTTGTATCTCTTTGGAAGGGTACAGCCGACTCCTTCACAGGATCTCTTCCAGAATCTGGAGAGGTCTTTTCTGAGGGGCGTGATTCAATATTTTCGTTGAATTCGTTTTTAAGTATTTTTTCTTCAAGGGCTGCAGAATAATTGCCGACAATACTCTCAACATCAGTACAACTTCTTTGATTTTCACGAGCGATAATTTCTTGCATCGAAACAGAGCAGTTTGGACATATATCGAACATCGTATTGTACGAAGTGAGACATGATGGACATATAAAAGAAGATGTTTCCGTGTCGGGATTCTGGAGACTTTTCTCGGCCTGGGCCACATACTGTTCTCGCCCTTCAATTGTAAGGTACGGCTCAGCATTTAGTTCCAACACCATGTCACCAAGTTTTTCGAGCACTGCCCTGGTAACATTGTGTTTATTCGAGAGATCTTCATCATTCATTCCGGAACGGATGTCTTCGAGGAGATCCTTAACCTTTATGTTCTGATTTTCCTGACTGTTTTCTAAGGTATTCATGGGATTCACCTCACGCAAAAAGGCAAATGTCTTATAGCAAATGGTCCGAAAAACAACAAGTATAAAATAATGTTGGATCTATTTTATAAACTTGTTTATTAAAGCTTGTTGTGGCCTGCCCCGATCAAAGAGCCAGATAAGTATGTATATCTCTTGCAAAGATAAAAGGTTTGGGCTAGGTTCTCAAAAAAATAGGGCCATTGCATTTTGGTCAAAACTACCGTTTGGAGTTAGTGCGGAACCCTCTTTTCTATTATCCTTAGTTGATGTGGCTTTGGAGTGCCGCTCATCCAGAATGAGGATCCTTTAGCATGAGCCAGCGCATATTCCCACAACCGGCCTCACTAAACTCGATTTGTGAGTTGGATACACTCCCTTGGACAGTTTCATGAGGACGAAGCTTTTTTCTTCGGGTATTTTAATTGCCTTTTGTTCCATAGGATTGAGTTTTGCCAGCTTAGCATCAGAGGGTCTAGATGCAGGTCCGTCTATCTGCCAACCGGTCTTGGGACCGTCACCCACCATTGAATCAGGAAAGGCCGGGCAGTTCGATTGGGCCTGTAGACAAGGAGACCGTAGAGGGTTTTATATAGTGTTTATAAGACCGGTTGGGACATATGTATTGCTGAAGGTTCCACAGGGAAGGACATCTTTTGAGTTTACACCAGATATGGCTGGAATGTGGCGATGGATTGTCATTAATACTGATCCTGATCGAACTAAACCTGATTTAGAATCCGAACCCGGCTATTTCGAGGTGATCCTTACTGAAGAGCCTTAGTTTGGCCCAAATTTTTCCAACCTGGTAGACTCGTATAATTTTTTTTCGAATCATCTCCGTGAATCGAATCAAAGTGATACTTCACTTGACGGTATTGATGTGTTATAGGCTCGAACTGCCGAATGGTACCTCATCCGGCAGAATAATTAGAACTAAAATCCCGGATACTGGTCCAATCAAATAAGTTTTAATAACCAGAAGGAGAAACATCAATGACAAAAGGCCATTTGAGGTCCAAGTCGATTCAGGCAGTTGGAGTTTTGGGTATTTTTCTGTTGATGTGTATGTCTGCGGCCAACCTATGGGCTGGGGTGCCTGCGGTTCTGCAACAACTGGACGATGCTTTCGTACAGGTAGCGGAAAAAGTTACACCGGCTGTCGTAAACATAAGCTCTACAAAGAAAGCGGAGATGGGGCAGGGTGGATCTGAAATTGACCCATTTTTTAAAAATCACCCCTTTAAAGATTTTTTCGGCGATGAATTTTTAAAGCGTTTCAAAAAAGGGCCTGGGCAGGGAGGAGGCTTTCGCCACCAAGGCATGGGGTCCGGCGTAATTGTATCGGCTGACGGCATGATCCTAACTAACTCTCATGTTGTGAAAGATGCAGATGAGATCAAAGTGAATCTTTCAGACAAGCGCTCCTACGACGCCAAAGTTATAGGAGCTGACCCTGAAAGTGATATCGCAGTGATTAAGATCGATGCTAAAGGGCTGCCAACGGCTCAATTAGGCGATTCATCAAAACTCCGCGTCGGGGAAATAGTACTCGCCGTAGGCAATCCATTTGGGCTTAATCGGACCGTGACTTCTGGAATCATAAGCGCGACAGGTCGAGCGAATGTTGGAATCATTGATTACGAGGATTT
>CAIXMD010000283.1 GCA_903920415.1 uncultured Desulfomonile sp. | reverse complement strand
CATTTCCTGACGCTGGATAAGATTGCCGATCTCCTGAAACGCTCTCCGGATACCATCAGGACCCATTATCTCAATCAGATGGTGAAGAGTGATTTGCTTGAACTGATGGTCTGATTCTCTTGATTTCTCTTAATGTTTCTATTCCATCCATGTCGGGCATCTTCACGTCGAGCACTATGACATCCAATGGTGTCTCCCGAAGGATACCGAGGGCCTCTTTGCCGCTCGAAGCTGAGACCACATCAAGTTTTCTTTTCTTCAGTCTCTTGACAAGCGTCTCGAGAAATTCCGTCTCGTCGTCGACCAGCATTACCCGGAAATCAGTCACAAGAATTACCTCCTATTGGCGGCCTCCCTTATTTTTTCAGCCAGCTCTTCGATTTCACACGGTTTTGTAAGGTAATCGAAAGCGCCAAATTCAATTCCTTCGCTAGCAGCCTGTTCCGATCCATGGCCGGTAAGCATTATCACCGCAAGCTCCGGCACCATTTTCTTGAATACCTTCAGAACTTCGAGGCCATCCATGTCATCCATCTTCAAATCCAAAACGGCCGCATCGAAATCGTGTCTCCGTAGCGCCTTAATACCATCCGCACCGCTAAGCGCGGTGGTCACGTCAAAATTTCTCTTTGTCAATCTTTTGGAAAGAATATGAGCGTATCCTTCCTCGTCATCGACGAGGAGAACTTTGACACGGTCAATACTTTCTTTTGGAATTTCGGCCATGTTGTTGCCTTGGTCTGTCCTTATGGGTTTTTCTCAGAAGTCCACGGGATGTGTACGTGGAAAGTGGCGCCCAAACCCTTGGCACTGTTCACACTGATCTCTCCCCCAATTTTTTTTATTAGGCCGTAACAGATTGACAATCCTAGCCCTGTACCCTTACCTACCGGTTTTGTGGTATAAAAGGGATCGAATATTCTCGCCAAGTTTGCTTTGGCAATGCCGGAACCATTGTCGGCTACGTCTACCACCACAAAACCACCCTCAGTTTTGGTAGAAATGTCGATTTTCCCTCCCTTTGGGTCCATGGCATCAACTGCGTTGTTTACCAAGTTCAGAAGAACCTGTTGCATTTCCGATGGGGAAACGTTGACCATCGGTAAGTCCTTTTGGAGATTCATGTTGATTTTCACGCCGCTGAATCGGGCTCTTTGTTCTGAAAGTGCCACCACATCCTCAATCAGTCGATTGAATTGAACGTTCTTGATCGTCGGATCGGTTTTTCTGGCAAAGCTAAGGAGTTTGTGGGTGATCTCTTTACAGCGCCTCCCCTGAATTCTTATCTGGTTCAAGGCTCGATTGAATTCCTCCAGATTTTCTGACTCCCCAAGATCTTCTTCGTTCAACAAGTCTTCGATCCAGCCGGCCTCTTCTACCATAATCGCAACCGGGTTATTAATTTCGTGTGCTATTCCCGCAGCTAATTCTCCCAAGGAGGCTAATTTTCCGGCCTCTATAACCTGTTCATTCATCATTTCCTTTTGCCGGTCCGATTCTGAAATTTGTTTAACCATTCTCTTCGCTAAAACTATTGCCACCACTACTATTCCCAGAACGCCGAACAAGAATATGAAAATCGCCAGTTGACGGGCCTGAAGTATTACTGAATAGGCGTCTGAAGATCTTTGCTGGTACGAAAGTATCCACTCTCCGTTTTTTAACGGCGCCATCATATGCAGAATTTCAACCCCTGCATCATTGACGCGTTCAACAAAGGCAACTTCGTCCGGAGGTATTTGTTGGCCGGCCAGGAATTCCAAGTAAGGCCCTTTGGAAGGAAGTACTTCGAAACGTGGCTTAGTCTGGAATTCACCTTTCTTATTCAATATGAAGGCAAACCCAGTATCTCCTATGCGAATGTTTTCAACGAGGGCGTTGAACTCCTCGAAATCCACCGTGGCCCTCAAAATCCACATCATTCCTTGATATTCTTGCCTTGAAGCGACTATAAAATGAGGCAACCCACGGATGCCTGGGAAAACATCGCTTATGTAAGAGTCTGTCTGCGATGCCTGTTTGAACCATTCCGCCTTCGAATAGTTGGCTCGCCTGAGCCTGAACGGTCCTGCATAGGCGACTTGTAATCCATGCTCGTCGACCACGCCGAGATCAACAAAAGATCTGCCATATTCTTCCTGCAAAATAAGCAGACGTTCCTTCAGAAAGGTTTCATTCGTTAGTTCCTCGTAACTATACGATCTTGCCAGGACCTTTATGTTGGAGAGTTTTTGATTGAGGAAAGTGTCTATATTTTGCTGGTGCCTCTTTAGTAGTGCCCTTAAATGATCAGTTGCCTTGTCCTGATAGGAGACGATGAAATAGTGACGAAGCGTTCCGGATATAAGAATCAGGGGAGTAACTGATACCAAAATCATTATAAGCGCCACTTTTCGTGTTAGTGATTTATAGTAGCCTGTATTATATACGTCTGTATTTTCCACAGCCCCTCGTACCGGATTCAGAATTCGTAAGTCTATAATTTGTACTCGTACGCAACGAGCGTGCCAAACCTGTTTTCGGTAGAAGCGGCACCATCTTTTTGATACATATCACATTTCCTCGAAGGACTGATTACTTGAGCAGAGGCTCCTTTATGAGAACTT
>CAIXMD010000282.1 GCA_903920415.1 uncultured Desulfomonile sp. | reverse complement strand
TGTTTAATATTTTCAATAACTTGATAGCACCGTTTTCACCCCATTGTCGATCAGGCGACAAGCTTTATTCCCTCAGATCTCTCAATATCAATTCTCTCGAGCAGGAATTTCGTTAACTGAGTCGAGTAGACCGGTTTCTCCCGATATTTAGGTTGCTATTTGTTTTCTCTGGTTGCCGCCTGGTTTCCCGGCGGTGCCACATTATCGCAACCTTGTATCCGTTGGCTCCAGCCCCTCACAGAACCGGACTTGCGGATTTCCCGCATCCGGCTCTTCAGGCATGTTCACATACCTGCGGCATAAATCCAAGTGTAACCTTTCACTATTCTGGGTCTTGGTAAGGGAAAACGCTTGAGTCTCTCCTTGAATTCTTCCCAGTTGAAACTCTTCCGCTGACTTCGCCTGTTGAGCCACTTGAACCACATATGCTCGACTGCATAGGCAAATTTACTCAACGTCGCTGCATTTCCCGCAAATCCGTAGTAGTTGTAATACCCCTTGAGAACCCGACCTAAGTGCTCATGGAGTTCCCGGAATGATAACAGATTGCGCAGTTTCCTCAGCTTGTCATTCATGGCGATCAGGGTGCTTTTATATCGCTTCCCGATCGTCTTCCGACCCAGTCTTGCGCCGCCTTTGCGGCTACGGGTCATGTAATGCGTAAAACCAAGAAAGTCAAATGTGCCTAACCGGTTACCCTCTTTCTTCCCCTCCAAATACGCCCTTCTGCCAAATTCTATCATCCGGCTCTTCTCCGGGGATAGTTCCAGACCAAACTGCTTCAACCGTTCCGGTAACATTTCCCACACCTTCTGTGCATCCTCCCTGTCGGTGCATCCGATGACAAAATCATCAGCGTACCGGATCAGGTATATTCTGCCTGCCAGCTCTCTCTTTACCTTACGCATGATCCACAGATCAAGCACGTAATGCAAGTAGATATTGGCCAGAAGCGGAGATATGACGCCGCCCTGGGGTACTCCTACAAAATTGCGTGTCTTTTCCCCTTCCTCCAAAACACCTGCCCGCAACCACTTGCCTATCAACCGCAGGATCGTACGATCCACGATCCGCTCTTTCAGCATACGCATGAGCCACTTATGATCCACATGATCAAAATACCCTTTGATATCCACATCTACCAGGTAGTTCGCTCCGCCTTTCATAATACTCAACTCAAGCGTCTTGAGCGCATCGTGACAACTTTTCCCCTCCCGGAATCCATAGGATACGTCCAAAAAGTCTTGCTCATAAATGGCGTTCAATATCTTCGCCACTCCTCTCTGCACAATCCTGTCCTCCAGAACAGGAATTCCTAAAGGTCGCTGCCTCCCATCGGGCTTTGGTATCCATACCCTACGAATATCATTCGCTCGGTATCGATTCTCTCGCATCCGCTTGACCAGATCCGCTATGTTCCTCTCCAGATTCTCTCCGTAGGACGCATAACTTACTTGGTCTATACCGGCTGCTGCCTGATGATTCAGCTCGCAATAACAGCTCTTCAGGAATTCTTCGGTTAATAGATGAGCTAATGAAGTGAATTTAACCTTTGAATCTTTTGCCGCAATCTCTGATAGTCGATTCAGTTCCGTTGACAATGCTTTTATAGGTTCTGTGTCCTTCATTGTTTCCCCTCTTCGATACACCTGCCTGTCAACCCCTTCCCTCCATCGGCATTACCCGGCTTCAGCGGTACTATGAGTTGATCCGACTACC
>CAIXMD010000281.1 GCA_903920415.1 uncultured Desulfomonile sp. | reverse complement strand
GCCCGTTGCTGCGTTTCTTTTGTCGGTCTTCGATCTCCATTGACACCAGCCTGGCTAATAAAATAGCAGGAAAGAGCTGTCCTACCAGTGCTTCCAACATACTCAGACTAAGGGCTGCGGGATGAATCGGATAAATATCGCCGTATCCAACACTCGTGAGCGTAATAAAGCTGAAGTAGCAGAGTTTTACCGCGACCGAATGAACGCCGGTTTGAGTATGGACCTCAGCTAAGCTGAATGAACCTGGAGATTGGAGGTCAACGAACAAATAGAGACTCCCCCATGCCATGCCAATAAGCAGATAGACCGAGATGGCACCTGCTATACGGTGAGTGTTTATCGGGCCTTCTCGGAAAACCTGGAGAAGAATTACAACGATGAGCAAAATTAAAAAAATAGCAGATATAAGTGCATTCAGTGATTCCAGCAGCACGCTGGGATATATGAACGACACAGAGCGAAAAATCAGACTAAGAATGACAAGCACCAGGATTACCCGCCCCCAAATAGGGGTTCCCACTACAGTCATCGCGCCGGAGACGAGTATCAGCGCGAAAGAGAAATGGACCATCATCTTGCCGACCGCAGAGGTTTCGAATGGGTACAGAACAAAAATTTGGAAGAAGAGCATGCCGAGTAAGACGGTGAGGCCAACATCGTGGGTCCAGAGTTTTTTTACATGACGGTGCATTTTACGCTAAAAGCCTACGGCAAGGGACTGTCTCAGTTGATGCAGATTCGACATGTCGGCGAACTCCAGGATTAAATCTTTTTCTCATTTCCAGTGCGATATTTTTTCGCAAAAGCAATTTAATGCACTGAAAGGCCTGCTGATCCCGTTGAGCTAACTCAAGGGCCACATTGTTCGTCTCAGCAAGGAGGTTCTCCTCCGGAACTTTCCGATCAATGAGCCCCAGTTTTCTTAAGTAAAATGATTTGTACCCGTCAGGCGTCTTATCTTATCATCAATTTGCTTTCACTGCGCAATCAAACTGTCATGTTTTTTTCTACGGGTGATGAAACTAATTCCCAGACTAAGATCAGATACTGGGTCAGCATTAAAGACTTCATACAGAGTAATTCTCCATAACTATATTTGAACTGGAGAACGCAAAACTTTACGATTTTAGTCGTGGATCGCGAAACCTTTTGGTGTCGACAGCATCATAATGTTCTAAGCAGGTTAAATTGAATAACAGGGAGGTTCCTGTATGTACTATCAAATGGAGACAGATGGTTTGCAGATCTACATGTCGCAAATCGAACGTTATGCCGTATTGAATCGAGGAGAGGAAAACGAACTCGCCAAGCAGTATAGGGACGAGAAAAGTGAAAAGGCATGCCAGGTTCTTATAACAGCGAATCTCAGGTTTGTTATAAAAATAGCTCTAGGGTATAGGAATTATGGTGTGAAGTTGATGGACCTTGTCCAAGAGGGAAATATAGGACTTATGAAGGCGGTCGAGAGATTTGATCCGGACAAGGGATACCGTCTCATATCTTATGCCATATGGTGGATAAGAGCATACATACAAAACTATATAATCAGGTCCTGGTCTATGGTAAAAATGGGCACAACACAAGCCCAAAGAAAACTATTCTATAGAATTTCAGACCTTCCTGAGTTTCGCGATTACGACGACCATAGTGACAATGTGACAAGACTAGCACAAAAGATTAACGTCACTGAGGATGAAGTAATAGACATGGCTGCTCGTTTGAAGGCTCATGATCTTTCCCTGGATGATTCGATAGGCGACAGTTCGCGTGAGTCGTTTGCGGACAATCTTAGAGACGAATCTCCCGATCAGGAAGAGACTTTATCGGACCTTGAGGCCCGCCAGGATCTCAAACATTGGACACATAGGGCCTTACAATCGCTGAATGAAAGGGAAAAATACATCGTTGAGAATCGTCTTTTGTCGGATGCACCTCTTACTCTCAAGGAACTCGGTAAGCACTTCGGAATCACTAGAGAAAGAGCTAGGCAGATTGAGAGAGCTGCCTTGAAAAAGCTGAAGAGCAATTACTTGAGGTCCGAGTTAGCAGCCGCATAGAGGTCAATTGGACTGTTGCTATTGATCTAAGGGGAAATAGGTCACGCTGGATCGATAAAGATGAGAATTTCTGTTCCAAAGGCCCATGGATGTTTTCACAATAAATTTTCGGAGTGAGCTTCAACATTTTTAAGATTGTCCTGAAGAACGAATTGCGCATGGTAAATTCTCGCAAATTCTCCACCGAGGGCTAAGAGTTCGTCATGGCTACCTTCTTCAGCAATCCTGCCATTGACAAGCACATTAATTCGGTCAACATTTCTGATCGTAGAAAGCCTGTGAGCCACAACCAATGTGGTCCGGCCCCTCATGAGCACTTCTAGAGCGCTCTGGACAGCCTTCTCTGAGTCCGAGTCCAGGCTGGAGGTCGCTTCATCTAGTATCAGTACCGGGGGATTCTTCAACAAAGCTCTTGCTATAGCAATTCTCTGTCTTTCTCCGCCGGAGAGCTTGATCCCGTTCTCGCCTATCATTGTGTCATAGCCGTACGGAAGGTTGATGACGAAATCGTGTGCGTTGGCGGCTTTTGCTGCTTCCATGACCTTTTGTAAAGGTAGATCGGGGCGCCCGTAAGCTATGTTGTTACGAATAGTGTCGTCAAAAAGAATTGTCTGCTGAGTGACTATTCCTATATTTTCTCGGAGTGATCGTTGAGTCATATCGCGCAGGTCGGTCCCGTCGATTAGTATGCGACCAGATGTGACATCGTAGAATCTCGGCAACAGATCCAGGAGAGTGCTCTTGCCAACCCCGCTCTCACCGACGACTGCAATAGCCTCACCCGCTCTTATCCTGATTGTAATATCTTTTAGAACCGGCTCAGTTTCATAAGCAAAAGTCACTTTATCAAAAAGTATTTCGTGTCGAACGTTCTCCAGGATTATTGCTCCCGGCCGGTCCATTACATCCGTTGGCGAATCCAGAAGAGCAAAAATCCTTTCGCCTGCGCTTATGCCCTCTTGGATAGTGATGTTGACTTCATTGATGCGCTTAATCGGCTCGTAGAGCATCAACAGGGCAGCCATAAAGGAAAAAAAGGTTCCCTGGGTGGATTGTCCGTTGATTACCTGGTACCCACCGTAGAAGACTATGGCACACACACCCATACCGCCCAGTGTCTCCATTACGGGGTTTGAGAGTGCACGAACTTTGAACCGTTGCATGAAGGCATTGAACAGGGTCTGGTTGACCTGGTCAAACTTTGCTCGCTCATAATCTTCCATCGCGAAGGCTTTGACTATCCGGATGCCCGTAATGGTCTCGTTGAGCCTCTCAGTAATCTCCTCGAGAGATACCAACATTCGCCTTGAGTAGCGCTTGAGCTTCTTGCCGAAGGAAAGAAGTGGATATATTGCCAAGGGAAAGACTGCCAATGCGATAAGGGCGAGCTTGAAATCACGATAGAATACTACACAAACGAGAGCTACAACGGTCAATGCGTCACGAACCAGCCCGGTAATTGCGCTTGTTATGGCTCCCTGGACCATCGAGACGTCATTGTTCATCCTTGATAGGAGTTCGCCCGTTGAGTGCCGGACAAAGAAGCCAACCGACATCTCTTCCAACTTCTCGAACATCTGGGCTCGGAGGTCCCTTATGACGCTTTGGCCTATGTAAGACATCAGATAGTACTGACCGAAATCACACAAGCCTTTGACCAAGTATACCAAAGCGACCAGTAGAGGAATGTAAATGAGCATTTGGGAGTTTTTTTGGAAGAAAATTTCGTCCAGAGCCGGCTTAACCAGGTATGCAAGGGACGCCGTGAGCATTGCGACACCTACCATGCAAACACCTGATACGATGAGTCTCCACGAGTATGGTCTCAGATACTTCAGGAGTCTCTTATAAATATGCACTGCGCATCTCCGCGTCCCCGAAAGGCTGGTGTCAACACGCCACTGAGTATCCTATAGAAAGCGCCTTGTGTCCATTAGGGTGCTGGAATAAATTTTATAGAGTATCAAGAAACCGGTCCTGGAAACACTGAACCATCAGTCGAGATACCCACTACGGAGATCTTTGCTTCATCCGCTTTCCGAAGCATCTCTTCATATGATGTGATCATTGTCTTTCCAGCCTCTATAGCCAAGACTTTCGCCTTGGCAAATATCATACTATCCACTGTGGCCGGGCCGACTCCAGGTACATCGAAGCGCATGTCTTGACTTGGCTTAGCCATTTTCACGACTACCCCATTCGGTATGCCGAGTTCTCCCGCTCGTCGAATCGCGCGGTCTGTACCTTCAATTGCTTCAACGACTATGACAGCAGCATTTTTCACCACCACGGTCTGTCCTATGTCAAGCCCGCCAACTCCTCGAGACATCATTCGCCCAAAGTCGATATCTTTCCATTGTTGTTCGGTGGGAGACTTCTGAGTGAGGACACCGTGGGGAGCCATGAGTTCTGAAGCCCATGAAGTGATTGCATCAACTACTATT
>CAIXMD010000280.1 GCA_903920415.1 uncultured Desulfomonile sp. | reverse complement strand
GAGAACAGTCGCGGGAATGTTCCATTGGATTTGTTTGAATATGACAGAGATCAGGCAGGCCACCACTGCGAGGCCAAATGCTATTCGTATACCGTAACCCTTGGCGTATTTTGTTGCAACGGTTCCAATCTGAGCCCCTACGGCTGCCCCGGTCAACATCACGAACATGGCCAGGAGTTCAATTCGTCCATATCGGCCGAAAGTGAAGGTTCCCCAAAGGCCCGAGATCATGACTTCAAATAGGTCTGTGCCTACAGCTATATGAGTTGGGCAACCCACCAGATATACCAGTGAAGGCATACGGATCAGCCCGCCGCCGATACCCAGGAAGCCGGCCAGAATCCCAGTCACGAAACTTACAAAAATCGGCAACCACGCCGAGCACGTGATACCAGCTGCTTTGAAATACATCATGGGTGGGATATTAATCTTGTGGAGTGTTTTGTACCAGGTTACTCCCTCGGTTCCGTGCCTGTCCTCAATTCCTGCCTTTTTCTTCTTAGTGGCCTTGTAATAATCGTAGAATACCATCAGAGCGATGAGAGCCAGTACCACCATGTAGGCATACCGGACTACAGATTCAACCCGCCCGATTCGTTCCAACCACATCACGAGCCAAGCGCCGCCCTGTATCCCGGCAACGGTTCCGACGACCATAATTAATCCAAGTTTGTAATCCACGTTGCCGAACTTGGAGTGCCGCAGGGTGGATATCATCGATTTGCCAGCCATATGGGCAATGTCGGTCCCGATTGCAAACGCCATGGGAAATCCAAGTATGTTCAAGCCAGGTGTTACCATCCAGGCACCGCCCATGCCGAAAAAACCGCCGATGACGCCCACCGAGAATCCGATCAAGACCAACCCGGGCCAGAATATGTCTATTCCCGAAATCGGCATATACATGTACAGCCATTCCATGCTGATAACCTCCTTCATTATGCCTGGAAATCAATGTTCCACGATTGTTCTGTGTTCAAGGTCAAGACCTGTGCGCTTCATTATCTGGTCGGTCAATAGTCCCAGGAACATACCCCAGAAGAGGGTCAAAACCAGGCACCAGACACCGAACAATGTCAAATTGGTATTGTAGACATCAAGGAAATACTTTTCGGGTCCCCACGAAACTCTCCTGGTATCAGCCACAACTATCAGTTCCGTGCCTCCTGCACCGGCGGCAAGGACCCAATCAGGAATCAGCAGATAAGCTGCGGCAAGAAAGACCATCATACGGTAATAAATGGTCCTCATATGTAATAACCTCCTTGTCATAAAGCTAGAGTCTTGCGACTTTATAAGATTCCAAGAAAAGAATTGCAACCCTTGTGCCATCACCTGCGACGGTTCAGATATCTACGGGACTAAAGGAAAACTGATGAGGTCCAGTGGAATCATAAGGAGATGGTAGGGAACTTATACTTAAGGCCTGTCGGATTTCTTTACATAATGTAAAAAGTCGAGTGAGCGTCCTAATGCCATAATCCAGTCCGGAAATATGGAATTGGCTACACTGTGACGCGTTGAGTTGCCTGGGAGATCTTTGTAAAGGCACGATTCTTGCTCTAATTATTACGTGAGAGAAATTACTCGAGGCAATTATAATTGGACGAAAGTCGCCTTTAAATCGAATAAACCTATTGAAATAACGGACAAAAGCATGAATACGGCCATCTCAAATTTGTTAAATAAAGTCCGGCTCTGGAAGTCGAGGCGCACCGGCCTATCCGGAGACAAGGTGTCGCGAGCCTTCCGGTTCAGGTACTCCTGTTTCAAAGACCTCTTGGCTTCCAATACAGAACTATTGAATATTATAACTGATTTCGAAGAAAAGCTCCGTGGCCAGGATGTGTTCGGCATGTCTTACGTAAGGTCTCAAGCGACTCGCGCGATTTTCCACACGCTTCGCATGGTAAAGAGTCTGGATGACCTTTCCGGCCACAAGTATGCCATGCTGTTTGGAACCCTGGAGCAGATCAACCTGTCAATCAAGGAAGAGTTGGGCAAGAGAAAGGAACTAGCGCTTTCCGAGTACGTTATTCCATATTCCGGTATCACAAAAGACAT